>CAZSIG010000242.1:0-6214 GCA_964606195.1 uncultured Anaerolineales bacterium | reverse complement strand
TTCTTTGCGCCAACAGCTTACTATATAGAACTTACGCAAGTTCAGAATAATTTCATCGCTGAGGGCGCGGAGAGCGCAGAGTTTTCTGGATAGTTTTTTAGCGCGCCGCGCATATGACTTTTAATGAACACTTATGATTGTTTATGACAAGCACAAAAAAATCTCCCAAGATAAGCTCCGCGTCCCCTGCGCTCTCTGCGGTTAGTTATAGTGCGGTCTTGCGTAAGTCCTACTCTATTAACTGTGAAAAGCTGCGCTGAGTAGTTACTCGGATTTCTAAATCAAGTGGTTGAGACCGCGTATGATTGCAAACGACAGTTATCTTGTGTCCTCTGTAATTGAAAACTTACTTCCAATAAATCTGGTATATAGAGGTTATTATGAAGAACGATGCAGATACACCCAATAAAACAATAGAATTGACTCTACCGAATAATCTGGGATACGAGAGGGTTGCTATGGCTTCTGTAGCAGCCGTCGCGGAGAGGATGGGGTTCGATACTGCCCGAGTAGAAGACTTGAAAACCGCGCTATCTGAAGCATGTATTAACGCGATGGAATATGGGAATCAGATGGACGCGGATATGAAAGTGGTTGTCGTTTTGACCATTCGCGACGATGAGTTGGAGATAAACGTAGAGGATAGCGGGTTACGGAAGTATAATCCCCAAACAGACCATCGCTCATCCTTGATAGAAGAACGCTTAGAAGGAGCGTTGAGCACGCGCGGTTGGGGAATGTTTCTGATCAAAAGTTTGATGGATGAGGTGGAGTTCACTAGCAACCCGGAAGGCGGCAATCAATTGAAAATGGTCATCCATCTGAAAAAACACTCTGAAGAAGAAGAAACCTAAGAAAGAACAATCTCTCACCGATTTCCCTGTATAGGAAAATCAATTTATTCCTTAGTTAATTGCAGACGAGGAGATGATATATGAGCGATGAAATCAAAGTCAACATTAGAGAACATGATAAAACCGCGATAATTGACTTGATTGGTGATGTTACCACTTTTGCCGAAGAGCCAATTGTGCGAGCATATAACTCTCAGAAAGATGCCCAAAATATCTTGCTGAATTTTCGCGAGAATGATTATATCAATAGCGCGGGCATCGCGATAATTATTGGCATCGTGACCGAAATTAAGAAGAATAATCAACAATTACTTATTTCAGGATTAAGTCAACACTTCCAGAAAATCTTTCACATGGTAGGGCTGACTCAATACGCGAAAATTTTCCCTACGGAACAAGAAGCTCTGGCGTCATTAGAACAAACTAACTGAGGGTGAAGCGAAGGTTACCGCGAGGCTGGTCGATAGTAGCTAGTTTTAATTACAGACCAGTTAGGCAAATCTTGATGCTAACTTTCTCACCAAAGGGAGGATGTTAATGCTGATGAAATCACCCCAGACAGAAAGGGTTGTAGAGCTAAAATTTCCTAGCGAATTGGGTTTCGAAAAAGTCGCGCGCGATGCCGCCGCGGCAGTAGCCCAAAAAATGAACTTTTCGCCAGATCGTATTGAGGATCTGAAAACAGCCGTGGGGGAGGCTTGCATCAACGCGATCGAACATGGCAACCGCCATGATGTAGGTAAACAGGTAGAGATAATTTTGGCCATGAATAACACAAAACTATCAATTATGATAAAAGATCATGGCTTGGGGGGAATTCCTGAAGTAGCACAGAAAGTGCTCAGCATCACAGATCGGGTGGAGGGGCTATTACCACCGCGTGGAATGGGCATTTTTATCATCGAACAGTTAATGGATGAAGCGGGATTCATGGAACCTCCACCGGGTGAACAAGGCAACTTATTTAGAATGGTGATTTACAAATCTACGACTTAGCACTGTTAAAAGCAGCCTCTTAGAGTAGATAACGCGCCCCGCTAAGTCTTGGAGCCCAAAATTAGAGATAAAAAATATAAGTGATGAATGCTGCAAATAATAATGAAAGTAAAGAGGTCTTGCGCGCCCGCATTCGAGAATTACAACAAACTCAATTAATGCTGGAGAAACGAGTCTTTCAGCTAGAGACGTTGTACGAAATCGGTAATGAAATAACCAGTTCGATCGACTTAAAAGCTATTCTACAGGTCATTACCTCCGCGTTGATGGGAGCCTTTGGCGTGACGAAAGGTATCTCCGTTTTAGCCAGTGAAGACCACGCACAGTGGGATGTGTTGATTGCTAAAGGAACCTCCGCGAAAGAAAATGCTTTACTAGAATCTCCTGAATCTGCTGCGCGATATTATCAGTGGTTCGTCAATTCGTCTAAAACAGAACAATACATATACCTAAAAGACGAGAATGGCGAAAACATGCTACCAGAGCATCTAATTCAAACTGGAATACAGGTATGGGTGCCCTTTGAGGTCGAAGGTGGTTTGGTTGGTGGTTTAGGGCTGGCGAATCGATTGTTAGGAGACGGGTTTAGCCAGGATGATTTGAACCTATTAAAAAATATCGTAGATAATTCTGTCATTCGACTGCGCAGCGCGCGATTGTTCCTAGAACTCCTCCAACAACAACGCGAACAGTATCGTATTCGCGGCATGTTCGAACAATTCTTGGCACCGTCCGTCGTGGATATGTTGTTGGACGGCAAAATGGATATGAACATAGGGGGCGAAAACCGTCGCGTCTCAGTGCTGATGGCTGACCTGCGCGGTTCTACCCCCTTAATTCAGAGCGTGCCCCCCTCCTTGATGGTGCAATTCCTTAATGAGTTTCTATCCGCCATGACCGATATAATCTTTCGATATGAGGGAACGGTGGACAAGTTCACCGGCGATGGAGTGATGGCGGTGTTCGGCGCGCCAGTCATGCACGATGATCCCCCTGATGACATAACGCGCGCGGTCTTGAGCGGTGTCGAGATGCAGCGCGCTTTTGCCGCGTTGGAAGAAAAATGGCATGGCATGGATATAAATTTCACGCAGACAGGGATGGGCATAGGAATATGCACTGGGCATTCCTTCGTCGGCAATGTCGGTTCTAGCAAGCGATTCGACCATACAGTCATTGGACCAACAGTAAACCTCGCGGCGCGTCTCTCCGGAGTTACGAATAAGGGGGAGATTTTCCTGGACTTGGACACTTACGACGCCGCCCGCGCCGCGATTCAGGCAGCGGAACCCCGTTCGGTGAGGGTCAAGGGGTTCAGCAGGCCGGTCGATGTGTACGCGCTTACCGCTGCTTGATCTTGTGCTTAATAGCACAATTAGCGCAATGAAACTTAATCAACTACTTACCGCATTACCACGTCGGGAGTACCACGTTCCTAATCTCGAAATCACCGGCGTCACCGCGGACTCCCGGCAGGTAATGCCGGGTAATTTGTTTGTAGCCATAAAGGGGCTGACTACAGATGGACACCGTTACATTCCTGCCGCGCTGGAACGCGGCGCGGTAGCTGCCGTCGGCGAACAGCCCAATTACTCGAATGCCCCGATTTATATCCCCGTTGCGAATGCCCCGCGCGCTTTGGCATACCTCTGTGCCGCGTTTCACGATTTCCCCGCGCACCACCTCAAAATGATCGGAGTGACCGGCACTGATGGAAAAACCACTACCACGTATCTAATTCACTCTCTCTTGCAAACCACCGGATATAAAACCGGCAAAATCAGCACCGTTAATGCCATCATCGGCGACACCGCGCTGGAAACCGGCTTACATACCACTACGCCCGACGCCCCCGAAGTGCAGAGCTACCTCGCGCGAATGGTCGCCGCGAACGCAGAGTACGCGGTGATAGAAGCTACCTCACATGGGTTGGTGCAGGAGCGCGTCGCGGCGTGTGATTTCGACGTCGCGGTGGTGACGAACATCACCCACGAGCATCTCGATTATCATAAAACCCTCGCGGAATACCGCGCCGCGAAGATGCGCCTGTTTCAGGGGCTATCTACAGCGTTTCGTAAGCCCAACGTTCCCAAGATCGCGGTGTTGAATGTCGATGATAGTTCTTATGCTTATCTACGCGATATTCCAGCAGACGCACAACTGACCTATGGAATCGAACGCGATGCCGATGTGCGCGCCTACGATATTGTCAGCGACGCGGCGGGGTTGCGCTTTAAGTTAGCTACACATTTGTCAACTTCTTCCTCAATCGTTATCACCTCCTCCTTAGCTGGCGATTTCAATGTCTACAATCTTCTTGCCGCGATTGCCGTCGGACTGTCGCAAAACATCTCGTTGAATAAAATTGAGGACGCGATCAGTCGCACTGGTAGCGTGACGGGACGCATGGAACGCGTAGAGCGAGGTCAGCCCTTCGCCGTAATCGTGGATTTCGCGCATACGCCGAACTCCTTTGCACAAGCGTTGCGCGCGGCGCGGCGTATGACCGACGGCAAGTTAATTGTGGTCTTCGGTTGCGCCGGACTGCGCGATGTACAAAAGCGCGCCATTATGGGAGAGACCGCCGGGCATCTGGCGGATTATACAGTGATAACCGCGGAAGACCCGCGCACTGAGCAACTTTCTGATATTATGGACGAAATTGAGACGGGGATAAACCGCGCCGAGCGACGTATCAATGAGGATTACTGCCGCGTTCCCGACCGCGCCGAGGCAATTGACTTTGCGATCGAATTGGCGCGCGCGGGAGATTTGATTCTCGTCGCGGGAAAAGGGCATGAGCAATCGATGTGCTTTGGTACTACAGAATATCCTTGGAGCGACCACGCGGCGATCACGGACGCGCTGGCGCGACGTGGGTACAGATAGCATACAATTACATAAGTTGAGAATTACCAGCATCTATACGCCATTGCTGAGTTAGTTGACGAATAAATGGTTTAGTATGATTATGGAGGTAAGATGATCATGAAGACGAAAGTTTCTCTTGTGGTAATGGCATTGCTGTTGACGATGAGCGGTTACGCGTGTCTGCGCCGTATTCCAGAGCCGACCGCGATGGTTCTCATCCCCGCGGGCGAGTTCGATATGGGGAGCGAACACTTTGAGGACGCGAAGCCGATTCACACTGTCTATGTCGACGCGTTCGAGATCGACAAGCATGAGGTGACTAACGCACAGTACAAAGCGTGTGTGGATGTTGGTGCTTGTTCCCCGCCCCTGTATAGCTACTCTCGCTCACATCCACACTATTTCGATGATCCTACCTACGCGAATTATCCGGTCATGTTCGTGACTTGGTATAATGCTCAAACTTATTGTGAATGGGTAGGTAAACGATTGCCGACTGAGGCGGAATGGGAAAAGGCGGCGCGGGGCACTGATGGGAGAATGTATACTTGGGGCAACGATAATCCCGACGCGAATAAGTTGAATTTCGGCAATAATCATGGCGACGCGGTGGCGGTGGGGAGCTATCCTGCGGGTGTCAGTCCCTACGGCGCGCTGGATATGTCCGGCAATGTGTGGGAATGGACGGCGGACAGTTTCGACGCGTATCCGGGTAGCATTTACAATGAACAGTACGTTGAGTATTTCGGAGATAAGTATCGGGTGGCGCGTGGCGGTGGGTGGTACAACCACTTCGGGCGCGTCAGCGTCGCTTACCGCAATAACATCTATCCGGCGTTCGGAGCCAGTTTCTTGGGTTTGCGGTGTGCGCGGTAGAATTAGATTATTCAGTTTCTAGCTACTTGACAGTTTGCAGACTCGCGCCGCGCCCCCCGTGAGTGAACTCACGGTTGCCATGAGAAACGCGCTGAAGCGCGTTATACCGAACATGCTTCAGCATGTTTCCGGTAGCCGCGCCGAGTTCACTCGGCGAACCGCGGCGCGAGCCGAAGTGATAATTTGAAAGTGTCAGGTAGCTAGATTCAGTTTTATCATTTTCCTTTTTGCCTGCTTTATGTGAGCAGAGAAAGACGCGTTGCCGAAACGCGCGGTTCGTGGTATACTTTTGTGTGGAATGGTTCAGAACGTGTAAGTTGCGAAAATGGGAGTATAGGGCAAATTTGAAGTACAATGTTTGTTAATCAGAAATATCACGATAATCCACGCTTGACCCTGTTAATCTTATCCTCCGCGTTAGCTATCATTTTCGCGCTGTTTATGTATAACAACCGTATCATCGCCGCGCCATCCACTAGAGCTAAAACCGCGACGCCGACCGCGACGCGCCCATCTTATTTGCCCTATCACGTATATGAGCGATTGCAGGAAGAAAGCTCCAGCTATCTAGCTGCTGTGCTCGCAGCCACGCGCACGCCGCGCCCGACGAATACGCG
>CAZSIG010000241.1:0-6238 GCA_964606195.1 uncultured Anaerolineales bacterium | reverse complement strand
GCGGCACAACAAGCGCTACCTCTGCCGCGCGGTACTCGAAGGGGTCAGCTACGGGCTGCGCGATTCGCTCGAATTGATGGTAAAATTGGGCTTGGAAATTGAGCAGGTACGCGCTTCGGGCGGCGGGGCGCGCAGTGAGTTGTGGCGGCAGATTTTGGCAGATGTGTTTGATTCTGAGTTAGTGCTAATCAACGTCACGCAGGGCGCGGCTTACGGCGCGGCGCTGTTGGCGGGCGTCGGCGCGGGCGTATACGAAGATGTAGCGACAGCTTGTCACCGCGCGATAAAGGTCGCGCAGCGTATCCCGCCGATAGCGCAAAACGCGGCGGTTTATGATGATTACTACACGGTCTACCGCGCCTTATACGGCGCGCTGAAGCCGAGCTTCGATGAGGTGTCACGATTGAGTGCTGAGTAAGTTAGCTATCTGACGCGGGGGGCGCGGGGCTTCGTAATCGTCGTCGCCATCATGCTCGACCAACTTCGCAAGCGAAGGGGATAAAATATGTTAAATACAGCAACTATCAATCTCACTACATCAGAGATTACAATACAAGAGACTTCCGCAGATTTGCTAGAGAATTTTCTAGGCGGGCGCGGTATCGGCGCGAAGATTTTATATGATAACGTGGGCACAGAGATTGACCCGCTGTCCCCTGAGAACTATCTCATCTTCACTACCGGACTTTTCAGCGGTACAACCTGGCCCACCTCCGCGCGGCTGCATGTCACCTTCAAATCCCCGCTCACCGGCGTGTACGGCTACGCCAACAGCGGCGGTTTCTTCGCTCCCGAACTGCGCCATGCCGGCTACGATGCCCTCATCATCACCGGACGCGCCGCGAAGCCAGTCATCCTGCGCGTCCACGACGATGAGATAAGCATCGAACCAGCGGACGATTTGCGGGGCAAAACGACTAGCGAAGTCCACAACGCGCTGCTCGGCGCAAATGCCAAGGCTAGCGCGGGACGCGTGGCGTGCATCGGCTCCGCAGGCGAGAACCTCGTGAAGATCGCGGCGATCATCAACGATCACAATCGCGCCGCGGCGCGCGGCGGCCCCGGCGCAGTGATGGGCAGCAAGAACCTCAAAGCCGTTCACGTCAAAGCGCGCCGCCGCCATGAGGTGCCCGCCGATTTTCGCGCCGTGGCTAAAGAGACCGCGAAGAAACTCAACGACAATCCAGTGCTGGATGGATTACGCCAAGAGGGCACGCTGATCCTGATGGATTCCAAGAACGCGGGCGGTGATCAGCCCGCGAAGAACCACCAGTTGGTACAAGTTCCCTTTATTCTGAAGGTCAACGCCGCGGCGTTTGACAAATATCTGTTGCAACACAAAGGTTGCTACTCTTGCCCCATCAGATGCGCGCGCAAGTCCCGCGTGGAGAGCGGACGCTACGCGGTCGAAATCGGCGGTCCCGAATATGAAACCACGAACGCGCTGGGGCCGATGTGCTGGCTCAGTGACGCGAAGGCGATTATCTACGCCAATCATCTGTGCAACGAATACGGTCTCGATACCATCTCCACCGGCGTGACCATCGCCTTCGCGATGGAACTGCACGAGGTGGGTTTGCTGAATGACGCGGAATTATCGCTCGATTGGGGCGACGCGGAGACGGTGCTAGGGTTAATCGAGCGCATCGCCCAGCGGCGCGGTATTGGTGATACATTGGCTGAGGGGACGCGCCGCGCCGCGCAAATTATCGGGGACGACGCGAGTTATTATGCCATGCACGTTAAGGGAATGGAATTGCCCCGCCAGGAACCGCGTTTCGCCAAGGGGTTCGGGTTGGGGCACGGTACCAGTAATCGCGGCGCAGACCATCTCTATGCCATGCCCGCGATTGATTTGGCGGGCGCGCACGATGTGGCGCGGCGCATCTTTCCCGCGGAAATCGTGGACGAACTGATGATCCCGTCCAATGAGAAATACAAACCCGACATGGTGGTATATGGCGAACATTACTGCGCCGTGACCGACGCGCTCGGCATCTGTAAGTTTAGCACCGTCGAGGAATACAGCTTGTTTCCAGAGGATTTGCTCTCCGGCATCGCCGCGCTGCGCGGTGAAATGAGTGATGATGATTTGCTGCTCATCGGTGAGCGCATCGTCAATCTGGAGCGAATGTACAACGTGCGCGAGGGCTTGGCGCGCGCCGATGACTATCTGCCGCGCCGCTTCACGGAGGAGATCGCGCCGCTGCACGAATTCGTTCCCGATGCTGAGACGGGGGAGATGACGCGCTCCGCAGAGCCGATAATGTACGGCAAGATTGAGGATTTCGGCGCGATGCTCGACCGCTATTACGACCTGCGCGGCTGGTCGCGCGATGGTATTCCGATGATGGAGACACTGAAGCGATTAGGATTATCTTTCACAATAAACATTATTAGAGATAATAGTTCAACCACAAAGGGCACCAAGAAACACTAAGATGAATTTTATTAGCTATCATACGCGCCTATACATATTCATTAGATACCCCTTAGTGCTCTTTGTGTTCTTGGTGGTTGGATTATTTCCCATTAAGTTCATTGAATGAGTAACATGAATGTCAATTACGGTTGTCAAAGTATGATCAAACCGTTGCACCGCGTGTTGGTTAAACGCCCAGACGCGGCGTTTGCCGTGAACGACCCCGTCAAGTGGAATTACACGGCGCGACCGAACCTGAAAATCGCGCAGCAGGAGCACGATGCCCTTGTGCGCATCTTGCGTCAAGCGGGAGCGGAGATAATCTATCATGATGAGCCGCAACTTGACCACGCCGACGCGATCTTCGTCCACGACCCCGCTATCATCACCGAACGCGGCGCGATAATTCTGCGCATGGGTAAGTCATTGCGGCGCGGTGAAGAGGCAGTGATGGCGTGGCGGCTGGAACAATTGGGTGTACCGATATATCGCACGCTGAGCGGCGCGGCGTTGGCGGAAGGGGGAGACCTACTGTGGATCGACAACTGTACTCTGGCTGTGGGGCAGGGCTTTCGTACCAACGCGGAGGGCTTGCACCAATTGAAAGCCGCGCTGGAGGCTCTAAAAGTCGATGTGATTCCGGTGCAGTTGTCCTATTACACCGGCTCCGAAGATTGCCTGCACCTCATGTCATTCATCAGCATCGTCGATTACAAATTAGCCGTAATCTACGCGCGATTGATGCCCGTGCCCTTCTGGCAGTATCTCAAGGAGAGAGGGTTTCACTTCGTCGAAGTGCCCGACGCGGAGTTTGCGACTATGGGGCCGAACGTGTTGGCGCTGGCGCCCGGCGAATGTCTGATGTTGGAGGGCAATCCCATCACCACGCGGCGGTTGGAGAAGGCTGGCTGCCGCGTACAGACTTACAAGGGAGAGGAACTATCGCTCAAAGCGGAGGGAGGTCCCACCTGCCTGACTAGACCGATACTACGCGAAATTTAGATAGGACTTATACAACTTCGGTGTACTTTTACCGCAGAGAACGCGGAATAGTGGTAAAGAAGTAAGTGATAGGGAAAAGTAACGCGATAGCTTAACCACTAAGAGCACCAAGAGCACTAAGTATTTCCTGCTCAATAATGTTCATACGCGGTCAAAAGTTATCATTCGGGGCGAGAAAAGCCTTAGTGTTCTTTGTGTCCTTAGTGGTTGAATAGTTATCATTTTAACTATCACTTACCATTTATCCACTACTAGAACATCAAGGGCTTCTCGGTCAATAGTACTCATACGCGGTTAAAAATCAACATTCGAAGCTATAACTGTCTTTGTGTCCTTAGTGCTCTTGGTGGTTGAATAATTCTCATTTTAAGTATCATAGGACTTACGCAACTTCACATTAAATCTGCGCGATCGGGCTATAAATGAATACTGATGAACGCTAATGAACGCGGGCGGAGACTTCCGAAGTTTCGGAAAACTTCGGAAGTCTGAAATTTGCGTAAGTCATATATCACTTACCATTTAACCACTGCTAGGAAAGTAGGGTCAACTCAGATTCGGGGGGTAAATTAGGGTAGCCCGCGCTACCGCGCGGGGGATAGTGCTGGTGTAGGGCGGCTTTCTTAGCCGCCGTTCTAGATCATTATCGACCAAAACGGCAGGTATGGAAACCTGCCCTACCCCACGAATTCGCGTAGAGCCGAAAAGTAGCTATGTAAGCCATGTTATTAAAGGAGAAAAATTATGAACCCAAAAGAGAAAACAGCATTGGTTACCGGCGGCGCGCACCGCGTCGGCAAGGCGATAGCGATGGAGTTGGCACGAGCTGGCGCGAATATAGTGATTAACTACCATTCATCCGTCGAAGCTGCGGAGAAAACCGCGCTGGAGATTCGCGATTTAGGTGCAGAGGCAATGATGTTTCAGGCAGATGTCACCAAACATGAACAGATCGCGGCGATGGCAGCAGCGGCGCGAGAGCGTTTCGGCGCGGTCGATATTCTCGTCAATAGCGCGTCGATCTTCAAAAGGACGCCTATTCCCACCAACGATTTCGCCGACTGGCACTACGTGACCGATATTCTCATCAATGGTCCGTTATATTGTGCCAACGCGGTTGTGCCGATGATGCTGGAAAAGGGTGCGGGCGTTATCATCAATATCATAGATTTGTCGGCTTGGGAACCTTGGCCTGAATACGCGGCGCATTGCGTGGGCAAAACCGCGCTGTTGGCACTCACGCGGCAATTCGCATTGGAGTTCGCGCCGCAGGTACGCGCCAACGCGGTCGCGCCCGGTCCCGTGCTCCCGCCCCCTGACTATGATGAAGAAAAAATCGCGCGTACTGGGCAAAAAACGCTACTAGAGCGGTGGGGAAAAGCGGGCGATGTGGCGCGAACGGTGCGCTTTCTGGTCGAATCCGATTACATCACTGGCGAAGTGATTACCGTGGATGGCGGCGAGCGGTTCGGGCATCGAAAAGATGAGGAGGGGTAGAGCGCGACACGAGCATTACAGGAGAAATCAGTCTATATGAGCACTATTCTTATCGAAAACGGGGCGATAGTTACAGTCAACGACGCGGGGGAGGTTTTCAACCCCGGATATTTGCTGATTGATGGCGATTGCATCGTCGCGGTGGGCGCGGGAATGCCGCCAGTTGCGATGCGGGAACGCGCTGATGAGATTATCGACGCGTCTTTGATGGCGGTGATGCCCGGCATGGTCAACGCACACACACACTTGTTTCAAACGTTCATTCGCGGTCTTGCCGATGACAAGCCGCTGTTGGAGTGGCTCAAGGCGGCTATCTGGCCTGTGGCACGGGTGCTCACCGAAGAGGAGGCGTACCTCGCCGCGATGGTGGGGTTCATCGAGAATATTCGCGGCGGAGCGACGGCGGTGATCGACCACCAATATATTCACACCGATACGCATAATGACGACGGGGTTTGCCGCGCCGCGCAGGAAACCGGTGTCAGATTACTGCTGGCGCGTGGTTGGGCGGATATGGATTATCACCCCGCGTTTATGGAGACGCCGGAGCGCATCATCTCCGAGACAACGCGGTTATATAAAGCTTGGCACGACGGGGCTGATGGAAGAATTCGTGTCGAGTTCGGCCCGCTCATTCCGTGGGGCTGTTCGAATGAGACGATGCTACGCACTTATGAATTGGCGCGCGAATGGGACGTTGGTACGCATATTCACGTCGCGGAGACCAAAGCTGAAGTGGATATTAACCGTGAAAAACGCGGTAATCGTCACATCGAATGGTTGGCAGAGTTAGGAATTTTGGGACCAGATGTGCAGTTGGTACACAGCGTCTGGCTGAATCAGCGTGAAATTGACCTGATTGCCGAGCACGGCGCGGTGGTGGTGCATTGTCCGGTTAGCAATATGTATCTGGCGTCCGGTGCAGCGTTGATACCGGAGATGCAGGCACAAGGCGTATCCATCGCGCTGGCTACCGATGGTCCCGGCAGCAACAACAATCAGGATATGCTGGAAGTTCTGAAGACGACCGCGTTGTTACACAAGGTTGTCACGTTGAATGCAATGGCGCTCTTGCCCGAAGATGTGCTGCGCATGGCATGTCGCGGCGGCGCGGCGGCTTTTGGTCAACCCAAGTTCATCGGTTCGCTCGAAGTGGGCAAAAAGGCGGACGTTGTGCTGATCGATTTGGACACTCCGTTCGCGATGCCGGTTCACCGCGTGCCCTCCGCATTGGTCTATAACCTCAACGGTGGCAATGTGGACACGGTAATCGTAAATGGGCAAATCCTGATGCGCGGCAAACGGGTGTTATGCGTG
>CAZSIG010000240.1:0-6250 GCA_964606195.1 uncultured Anaerolineales bacterium | reverse complement strand
TCCTCGGACGCTCCGCCGGCGTGGTGTTGGAGGTGCTCCCCGAATTAGCGCAGCTCATCGGTGCGCAACCCCCCGCGCCCGTCCTGCCCCCGCGGGAGGCGCAAAACCGCTTCAACCGCGTGTTTCAGCATTTCGTTGCGACGTGTGTACGCGTGGCTCACCCCCTAGTTCTCTTTCTGGACGACTTACAGTGGGCAGACCGCGCTTCGCTGGATCTGTTGCATGTACTATTGACCGCGACGCGGGCGGAGGAAACGGGCAACTTAGCGGTGGTGGTGCTCGGGACGTACCGCGATAACGAGGTGGGGGTGGGCCATCCGTTGCAGTTAGCGCTGGAGCGCTTGACCAGCGCCGGCGTGGCGCTGGAACGAGTGCCGCTCACGATGTTGGCGCAGCGCGCCGTCACGCATTTCGTGGCTGATACCTTGCATTGTGCGCCAGATCAACCAGCTATTGAAGAGTTATCAAGTTTAGTGAGGACAAAAACGGGGGGCAATCCCTTCTTCATGCGCGAGTTCATGCAAGCCCTGTACACGGCAGGCTTGTTCACTTATGACCCCCAGCGCGGCGGCTGGCACTGGGATAACGCGCGCGTTCGGGCGCAGCCGTTGACCGCTAACGTGATCGACCTATTAGTGACGCGGGCGCAAGCCCTGCCCCCGGAACCGCAGCGGATCTTGCAACTGGCAGCTTGTATCGGCAACCAATTCGACCTCCAGACCCTGTCTATCATCGCGGAGACGCCGCCGCGCGCCACCGCCCTGGCGTTGACCGCGAGCCTGGCGGCGGAGTTGATCTTACCCTTGAGTGATACGTATAAAGTGATGACTCTAGACCTCGCGGGGGTGACAGAAGAGCTGGCGGCGGACTATCGGTTCGCTCATGATCGCGTGCAGCAAGCCGCCTATGCGCTCATTGCCCCCGCGGACAAGCAAGCGGTGCATCTGCGCATCGGTCAGTTGTTACTCCAAAATACCGCGCCGTCAGCCCTGGACGACCGCATCTTTGACATTGTCAATCACTTGAATCGCGCGCGCGAGCTGTTGGCTGAAAACCCGGCGGGGCTACGGGATAACCTCGCCGAACTGAACCTGCGCGCCGGGCGGCAAGCCCAAGCCTCCGCCGCGTACCAGGCGGCGTTCGAGTATCTGCAGGTCGGATTGAGCTTGTTGGACGACGACGATTGGACGCGCCGTTACGATCTGACGCTACAATTGCACACGGCGGCAGCGGAGGTGGCGTACATGATCGGCGCCTACGCCGAGATGGAGCATTTAGCCGAGGTAGTAGAGTGCCGGGCGCGGACGGTGCTGGATAAAATCCCGGTGTACGAGACCCAGATATTGGCCTATACGGCGCAAACCGAGTATGAAAAATCCCTGCGTACCGCGGTGGAGGTCCTGCGGCTGCTGGAACTCAAATTCCCGGCGCATCCCCGGCAGTGGCACGTACTGCGCGCCCTGTGGGAAGTCCGCATCGCCTGGGGGAGCCAGAAACCGCTGGATCTGCTCGCCCTGCCGCGTATGGAGGCGCCCTACAAACTCGCCGCGCTGCGTATCCTGTACACCGCGTACAGCGCCGCATATCATAGCTACTCTGCACTGCTGCCGCTGTTCGTCCTCGCGATGGTCAAACTCTCTATTCAGCATGGCAACGCCCCCCAGTCTGCCCTGGCCTACGCGACCTATGGGATGCTGCTCTGCGGCGCGCTGGGCGATATCGACGCCGGCTACCAATTCGGGCTGCTCGCCGAGCAGTTATTAGAGCAGTTCGCCGCGCCGGAGTACTATGCCAAGCCGCTTCACCTCGCCGGAGTGTTCGTGCGCCCCTGGAAAGAGCATCTGCGCATGATAATGCCGCGCGTTCAGGAAGTATACCGCCGCGCCCTGGAGACCGGCGATTGGGAATATGCCTGTCTGAGCAAGCAAGTAAGCACACTGGCGTCCTTTTCGACCGGACAAGAATTGGAACGCGTAGCGCAAGAAATAATCACTAATCGCGTCCTGGCGCACCGCCTGCACCAAATGCATCTGAGCTATCAATTTAGGGTACATCAGCAGCTGATCGCGAACTTGCGCGGCGCGGCGGACCAGGTGTGTCGTTTGCAGGGGGAATTTATCCAACAGGAGGAGCCTTTTCCTCATCCGCGAGATATGGCGGATAAATATTACGTCTTTCACCTCTACGTTTGCAAGACCATGTTGTGTTACCTGTTCGGGGATTATCCCGCCGCGGCGCAGCACAGCGCCATTCTGGCGGCTGAAGGGGAGACTGATACCCTCTCGGCGCTCTCTGACCTCCTGTTTCGGCAGTATGACTCGCTGGCGCGGCTGGCGGTGTATCCCGCGGCTGGGCGGGTGGAGCGGTGGCGGATTCGGCGGCGCGTCGCGGCTAATCAAAAGAAGATGTGGCGGTGGGCGCAGCACGCCCCGATGAACTGCCTCCACAAGTATTACCTGGTTGAGGCCGAACGCGCCCGGGTGACGGGAAAAGATGCTGCCGCGCGGGAATACTACGACCAAGCCATCACCCTGGCGCAGGAGCACGAGTTCCTCAACGACGAGGCGCTGGCTTACGAGCTGGCGGGCAAGTTCCATCTGGCGCGCGGCGTGGAGCACCTGGCGCAGTACTACCTGCGCGCGGCGCACCGCGCCTATCGGCGCTGGGGCGCGACGGCGAAGGTGCGCGATTTGGAGGATCGCTACGCCCGGTTCATCGCCGTCGCAGAGCCGGTTCCTATACCCGCCGAGAACGTGCCGGCTGGGGAAAGCCACCCCGCCGGACCAGCGCTGACGATCTCGCCCCTGGTTACAATAGAGCAGCGCGTCGCGCCAGCCGCCTTCGATGTCCTGAGTGTGACGCGCGCCTCACAGGAGATCTCGCGGGAGATTGATTTGACCAAACTGCTGGAGAAGCTGCTGCACATCGTCCTAGTCACCGCGGGGGCTGAGCGGGGACTGCTGCTCACTGAACGCGGCGGGCAGTGGGTAGTTGAGGCAGAGGAGCCGCCCGCGCCGGGGGCGGAGCGTGCCCATCCCCAGAGCATCGTCAACTACATCGCGCATACTCACGAGTTAGTAGTCGTGAACGACGAGCCTGATTACCACCAGTTCGCGGCAGACCCTTACTTAACCGCGAGACACCCGCGAGCATTATTGGGACTGCCGTTGCTACAGCAAGACGAACTGCGCGGGATTCTGTATTTGGAACATTGCCAGGCGCCGGACCTGTTCACCGCGGAGCGCGTAGCAGTGTTGCGGGTGCTGGCGGCGCAGGCGGCGATCTCGCTGGAGAATGCGCGGCTGTATCGCGATTTGGCACACAACCGGGAGCGGTTTCAAGCCCTGTTCGAGCACGCCCCAATTTGCATCTTTGAGGTGGATCTTCGCGAGCTGCCCCCCACTATTCGGCGCGCCAATCGCCAGGCAGAAGAGGTATACGGCTGGAAATCGGCGGAGTTCGCGACCGTGCCGCTGGCGCGCCTGGTTCCGCCCGACGCTCCGCCGGTATTACGGCAGTTGGTGCGCGCGCTCCAGCGCGGAGAGCCGCGCACATTAGAGTCTACTAACATGCGCCGCGACGGGACAGTATTTCCGGTGCGGGTCAGCGCGACGCCGGGACCAACGGCAGATTTGAGCCACGTCATCGTGACCATCGAAGACCTCACGCTGGAGCGTGCCATTCGGGCAGAAGAGGAGATCATCACCGCGGAGCGGCAGCGCATCGCCCGCGAGATTCACGACAGTCTGGCGCAAGATTTAGCCGCACTGCATGTGAGCGTGGATACCTGGCACGTCCTGGTGGAGCGCGACCCGGCGCGCTTGCATCCCGAGTTGGATAAACTGCGCGCGGTCTTGGCGCAGGATATGCGCGAGGTCCGGCGGTCGATCTTCGCTCTGCGGCCGGTGGCGCTGGATGAGTTGGGCTTCTACGCCGCGCTGCGGCAGTTCGTCCGCGATTTCGCGGCACTGCACGATTTACAAATCGACTTACGTAGCAGCGGTGGCGAACCCCCCTTGCCGGAATTGGTAGAATTGGTGCTGTTTCGCGTCGTACAGGAGGCGCTGCACAACATCGGCAAGCACGCCTGCGCCGCGCAGGTGCAGATCACCGTCGCGGTGAATGATTCGGCCGGTGATAGGCTCAAGTTAGTAGTGTGCGATGATGGCCGAGGCTTCGACGTGGCGCTATTAGCGGACGCGGTACGCGCGGGGCATTTCGGCGTACAACAGATGCGCGAGCGGGTGGCGCGTTTGGGAGGTGAATTTGTTATAAATAGTGAAAAAGGAAGGGGAACAGAAATTCGCGTCATGTTGCCTGTGGTAATGACATGAAGTAAAATGTGTTGAGGGGGGCATGAGGCTGGGTGCGACACATTTGCAAAGTGCATCACACCTAGTCCGCATCTGCCCGTCAATACCGCGCAACGAAAGGAGGTGAATAAACATCTGTGATACACCGTAGTCTGTTCGCGGCGGCAGACGAATTACAGTTGAGCCGCGCCGCGCTCTGGCGCGATCGGATAGAATAGGAGCTCTTACCAGAGTAGGAGACACATTTATTTTTGGTTTTGAAAATAGGGAGCGAATAAATTTATGACAGAACAACTTGAAGTACAGAAACAGGAAACGGCTGATGTCTTTGAAGATTATCGGATTATTGCCTGCCTCGCGGGGTTAGTTTTCATAAAGCGGGATTTTGCGATACTAGCCCGGAACGATATAGACACGGCAATTAAAGAGACGATGGGGCTTTACTTTAGTAAAGAACCCAATGAAGATCATTTAAGAGTCTTCGTAGAAGCTCTAGCACATCCGCGTTTATGGGAGATCATCAAGCAATGGTGGAAAACCTATGATGAAGCTCGTGACTGGGGGGAAATTTCTCCTGTCGTATATGATACTGAGCGGCAGAATTGGGCACCGTAGACTTTGATACATGTGGGACTTACGCCCAAAGTTTTAGAGGCTCTACGCGGATTTGTGGGGTAGGACAGGTTTCCATATCTGCCGTTGTTGTCGTTTACTATAGAACGGCGGCTAAGAAAGCCGCCCTATGCAAGCAGTTGCTAACGCGCTGCCGCTGTAATCATCGCCGGTTACGCCCCGAATTCGCGTTGCCCCCTCTTATTTTACCGCCGAGCCGCAGATAACGCGGAGTTCTACTCCCGGTTACCGCGCTTATTGCTAGTCAATAAAGGTCATTCCGCTCAATCTCAGCGACTCGGCGGTGAACATTTAGTAATCATAAGGAATATAGCAATGATCATCGATTTACCTGAAAAATCTATCCGCATTACTACCGCGCAGTGGTTTTTTAGTGGCTATATCGTGCTAAGCGGCATGGCCATAGTGCTTCATCTAGCCATGGCCTGGTCCGGAGGGGTACCAGTCAACCAGTTCGTGTTATGGCTACTGTTCAGTATTGGCGCGGCGAACGGACTATCTTTATGGTGGTTACGCCATGCCCTATCCCGCGCCCTGCACTTATCCACCTGGACCGCCATGTTCTGCGTGTATGCCATGGTCCTTGATGACCTAGCGCGGCACCGGGAAACGAGCATGTCTATGGTATTTACCCTGTTCGTCAACGTGCTGGCTTTAGGCCTGATTTTAGGCTTCAAGCCCGCGCTGCGTTATGCCACTGGAATGACTCTGATTTTATTAGTCATTGGCTTGGCGTACCACCAATTGGATCGCGCTTTTCCCTACATAGTTACCGCTTACGGCATCGCCCTGCCCGCGAAGCTGGTGGAATTGTTGATTGCGGAGAATACGGCGCGGTTATCACAGATCAACGCGGACCTACGGGCGAGCCGCGAGCGCTTTCGGGCGCTATTCGAACATGCCCCGATCTGCGTCTTCGAGACGGATGTCAGCACGACGCCGCCCCACATCTTGCGCGCTAATCGCCAAGCAGAACGGGTTTACGGCTGGACGGCGGCGGAGTTTCGTACCTTAACCGCCGACCGCATCGTGCCCCTAAGTCATTTGCCGGTGTTAGAGCGCGCTATCGCGGCTTTGCGTACGGAACGCATTCTCACGCTGGAAGCAGTCAGCCTGCGCCGCGATGGGACGGAGTTTCCCGTACGCGTCAGCGCGGCGGCGGAGACAGCGGATATGACCCAAGCCATTTTTACGGTAGAAGATATTACGATGGAACAAGCCGCGCGGTCGGAGGAGGAGGCGATCACCACGGAGCGGCAGCGTATCGCCCGCGAGATTCACGATGGGTTAGCACAAGATTTAGC
>CAZSIG010000239.1:1866-6277 GCA_964606195.1 uncultured Anaerolineales bacterium | reverse complement strand
AAGGAGGTGATGACGCGGCAACGATATATAGCTGATTGTTCCATAGATGTGGGCTAAACGAGGGGGCGCAGAATTAGCGAATGAAACTTGTAATATTAGGAGGTAAAAAAATGAGTAAGTACAGACGATTTTTAATAGCGGCGCTGGTCGCCGCGTGGTTGGGCGTTTTCGTTATCGGGGGCATCGTTCACGCGGAGGGTGCCACCCCAAACGAGATTCGCGTCGCGACGAAAGATAATGGGCAGCGCGTGGTATTGCAAGAGGGGGAAATTCTGGCAGTCGAACTAGTAGCGAATCCCTCGACCGGCTACGCGTGGGAAGTGGCTGAGATAGATGACCAACTTTTGTCACCGCTAGGCGCGCCACAGTTCGACCCAACGGTGGCGTTAGCGGAGAATAGCCCACCGCTGGTGGGCGCGCCGGAGTGGCAGACGATGTACTTCGCGGCGCGGGCAGCAGGAGAGACTAAGCTAAAGCTAGTCTACCGTCGACCGTGGGAGAAAGACGCGGTGCCAGCGAAAACATTCTCTCTGGAGATAAATAACGCGGGAACTTTCACAGGGGAACTTCCCGCCATCCCCGAAGAACAAAATCCGGCACACCCTCACAATTATACCACTACAACGGATGTCTCCTCATCCTCCCTGCCCGCGACCTTAAACTGGTGTACCAGCGACAACCCCAAAGGGGAAAACCGCTGTACGCCGATAAAAAATCAGGGGCAATGCGGTAGTTGTTGGGCGTTCGCGACGGTGGGCACCGTGGAAGCCGCCATCAATATTCAAGATAATACTGTACGCGATCTAGCGGAACAATATTTGGTCTCTTGCAACTCTGATGGTTATAGCTGCGATAGTGGCTGGTGGTCTTTTGATTACTTCAAAGATAAAAAACCCGCCGGCGAACCGGACGCGGGGGCAGTCTACGAGAATAACTTCCCCTACCGCGCCGCTGATACATCTTGTAATCCCCCACATCCGCACTACGAGAAGATAAAATCGGCGAATGAGGTGGATCCGTATGCCAACATCCCCTCCATCACCGCACTCAAACAGGCTATCCAGACTTATGGGCCAGTCGCCGCGGCGGTGTGTGTAGGCGACGCGTTCCATCACTACAGTGGCGGTATTTTTCAAACTAACGAAAGTTGTCGACACAGTGTAAACCACGCGGTGATTCTGGCTGGGTGGGACGATTCTAAAGGGGCGTGGTATCTACGTAATTCTTGGGGCACTTCGTGGGGCGAAAATGGCTATATGTGGATTAAATACGGCACCTCCAATGTGGGCTACAGAGCAACTTACGTGAAATATGGCAGTGGGACGAGCACTTACGCCATCTCCGGTTACGTGCGCCAAGCGGATGGGACCGGAATACGCGGCGCGACCGTCTCTTTCGCAGGCGTCCGCCCCGCGGTGACCACGGATGGCAATGGTTATTACAGCCAGAATGGGTTCCCTAACGATAGCTACACAGTAAGTGTAAACCGCGGGGGATATGAATTTGCACCACCTTCGCAAAACGTCACCATTAGCGGCAGTGACGCGAACGATGTCAACTTCACCGGCACACCGCCAGTTAGCTATCACGCCATCTCTGGCTATGTGCGCGATGGGAGTGGCGCGGGAATAGCCAACGTGACTGTATCCTTTGGCAGCGCGCGTCCCGCCGTGACGACCAATAACGACGGCTATTACATTCAGGATGGATTCGCCGATGAGGACTATACGGTGACACCCAACGCTACCGGCTACACCTTCGACCCCGCAGCGCGTACCGTCACCGTCAACGGCAGCGACCAACGCGATGTCAATTTCACCGGTGCACTAGCGACCTACTCCGTTTCCGGCTATGTCCGCGACGCCAGCGGCGCGGGGGTAGACGATGTAACCATCTCCTTCGGCGAGGCGCGTCCGGCGGTGACGACTAATGGCAGCGGTTATTACAGTCAGAGCGGCTTCTCCGGGGGATACTATGCGGTGCTTCCCCGCCGCGGGGGATATACCTTCGCGCCAGTTGCCAAACGATTAGCGATACAAAATAATGATGTGAGCGATGTCGACTTCGTAGGAACGCCGCGCACTTACATCATCTCTGGCTATATCCGCGCCGCGGATGGGCGCGGTATTAGCGGCGTCACCGTCTCCTTTGGCGGCGCGCGTCCCGATGTAGGCACCAACGATAACGGCTATTACGCGCAGACCGGGTTCATGGCGGGCACGTATACGGTGATTCCCAATCGCGGCGATTACGATTTCAATCCATCCTCGCGCTCTGTGACCATCAACGAGAATGACGCAACCGCCGATTTCACCGGCGCGCCGCAGACCTATCTCATCTCCGGTTACATTCGCGATGCCACTGGCGCGGGAATACGCGATGTGACTATCTCCTTCGGTGGGGCGCGCCCGGCGGTTTCTACTGACGATGATGGCTACTACGTGCAAGATGGCTTTTCCAGCGGAGCATACAGTGTAACGCCCGCCCGCGCCGGCTACACCTTCGTACCATCTACACAAAACGTGACCATCAGCGGGGCTGACGCGACCGCCACTTTCGTCGCCACTCCACAAATCTTCAGCATCTCCGGCTATGTGCGTGACGCCAGCGGCGCGGGGTTAAGTGAAGTGGCAATTTCCTTCAGTGGCGTACAACCTGATGTCACTACCAACGACAGTGGTTATTACAATCAGAGTGGATTCACCAACGGCACGTACACCGTGATCCCTAACCGCGAAGGGTATAATTTCACTCCTCTGGAGCAAAACGTCACTGTCAACGGCAGCGACATAAGCGCGGTCGATTTCACTGGCGCGGTGCCCGGCTACTGTATCTCCGGCTACTTACGCACCTTGCGCGGCGCGGGGATAGGCGGCGTCGCGGTATCTTTCGGCGCCGGACAGCCCACGGCAACTACGGATGAGCAAGGTTACTATTCTCAATGCGACCTTACCTATGGCGCGGTGTATACCGTCACACCAAACAGTGCGAATTACACATTCGTACCGCCTGCACAGGCTATCGTGGTTATCGGCGATGTGAGTAACGCGAACTTTATCGGCGATGCAGCAACTCACACTATCTCTGGCTATGTGCGCGATGGCAGCGGCGCGGGGATAAGCGCGGTGCCGGTGTTCGTTACCGCCAGCGACAGCGGCAGCCAGTGGTTCACGTTGACTGACATCGACGGTCACTACACTCAAGCGGGTTTGGCGAACGGTGATTATGAGGTACGTCCCGAGCGTATGGGGTATACTTTCGACCCCGCGATACGCACCGTCACCGTCAACGGGGGCGATGAGACAGAGATAAACTTCACCGGCAATCAAGAAGCAACGTACTATTCTATTTCCGGTTATGTACGCAACGCGGACGGCAGCGGAATAGAGAACGCGCTCGTCTCGTTTGAAAGCGCGTTGCCGGTGCTCACTGACGAAAATGGCTATTATTTCCAGAGCGGCTTCGCGCCGGGCGTTCACGCGGTGACACCACTGCACCTCGCTTACATCTTCGACCCTCTCGCGCAGCCAGTTACCATCATCGGGAGTGACGCGACCGATATCAACTTCACCGGCGATCAAATCCTCGACCTGTTGTTGGGGATAGTAGATTTGCAGGGACGCGGTGTCCCGCCCAATGACTTGTGGGATGACTTTTCTCCCTTGACGGTGGAATTGTTTACGCCGGGTAGCACGATTCCCATCAGCACTTACTCGGCTAACATCGACGCGTGGGGCTATTTCACTATCACCGGCGCCAGTCCGGGCATTTACGATATCCAAGTCAAAGGGGACCATACCTTGAGTTATAGACTGAGTGATGCGAACGTATTCGCGAGCACACTCTTGCAATTCGGTATGCTGTTGGAGGGAGATGCCGACGGTGATGATGTGATATGGTACGAAGACCTCGATATTTTGCTGGACGCGTTCGCGACGTGGCCTGGTGATGATGCCTGGAACCCTGCAGTCGATTTCAACGGTGATGGCGCGGTGGGAGCTGACGACTTCTCCTTGCTGGTCACGAACTTCGGCAGCGTGGGGCTGGAGTTGCCCGCGGCAGTCACTGTGGCATCGCGCGATACCATCAGAAGCAGCGCCGCGCAGCTATCCCAACTTGACTCTGCCACTATCAACCTGGAGCCACCGCTGCGAGACGATATCGCGGTGGGCGATATTTTCACCGTAGCTATCGAGGTGCAAAATGGCGCGGCGGGGCTGGACAGCGTAGGCGCGTTCTTGGTCTTCGACCCGGCGTATTTGCAAGTAGTGAACGACGCGGGAGACGCGGTGAATAGTCTCCCCTCTCCATTTGATGGAGAGGGGCTGGGGGTGAGGTTGCCAAGTGATGCCCTACCTGTAGTGCTATTAAATCACGTAGATAATGATGCCGGGTTCATCGATTTTGTCGC
>CAZSIG010000239.1:0-1766 GCA_964606195.1 uncultured Anaerolineales bacterium | reverse complement strand
CATCTGCCGCTGATTTTGAGTACGGTGTTCCCCTTCTTGTTCTTCTTCGTTAAAAGTAGACAGTAGATGGGATATTCTTGGTTTTCCTAGAGGGAAACCGCGCGGGGACAAGGTGCCTGGTACTTTCCGCAGTGCCAGGCACCTTACACCGCAACAATGAGAAAGCCCTAGCTGGGCACCTGAATGAGTGCATGTAAGTCCTAGTAGATAAGTTCATCAATCCGTATCAAGTATTCTTACCCATTATTCTCAAAAGTGAGTGTGAATAATGCATCAACAACAGAATGTTAGAAAAGTACCAAATCCAACCGCGCCCTACTGGCTCAAAGCCACCGCGCTCATCGCGTTGACGATAGCGCTGATTAGTCTGTTACTAAACGCGGCGTTATTGTATCAATTGTATCAAGTTCAGCGCAACGTCGGGCGGGGCATCACGCGCGCCATTGCCGCGTTAGACGACTTAGAAAGCCAGGAACTGCGCTACGATTATAACCTACACCAAGATATTCCCGTAGACGCGGCGGTCCCCTTGCGCCAGACGGTCCAGGTGCAAATCGACACCACCGTTCCCATCAACACCGTCGTAGAGGTGCCGCTGACCGCGTTGGGGCAAACAGTGCGCGTCAACATTCCCATCAATACCCAAGTACCCGTCAACACCACCGTACCGGTGCACATCGACGAAACCTTTCACATCAGCACCACCGTACCACTCGATATGAACGTGCCGCTTAAGATAAACACTAACCAGCCCCCTTTGAGCGAGTGGCTGGCGCAATTACGATCATGGCTGGAGCAGACGCGGCGCAGTATTATAGGAAAATGATTCGGTTGGCAGGCTGAGGGAAACTTATTCCACCTAGGATGAAAATCGCGCTATAGGACAGATTTACGCGAAAAGCGAAGTTCAGCACATTTACACCACTATCATCTAGCCGCGCGCGACGCACCATTTGCTAAACTTCCCCCACCCGAGTATACTACGAGCAAATTACCCCTAAAGGAGAACCTGATGAACACAGCTATAGATACGTTTATCCCCGATAATCCCGCATTGGCGGCTCAAGTCTGGCAAGCCGGCGCATTTATGATGCCTAACGTCATCCTCCATAACTACGCGAAAATGGGTATCAGTGATGCGACCGCGATGTTTCTGATGCGCTTGCTGCTGTATCAAGAAGAGTGTTTGTCCACCAATCCGCAAGCTGCGCGGGATTCGTTCTTCGACCCCCAAGATTACCCCCACTATCTGTACCAGTTACGCCGGCGGGGCTTGCTCTTCACGCGCCGCCACATGCACCCCAAGGGGCGCGTACACCTGGAATACGATTTAGCCAGTCTGTTTTACAATGCGCGGCGCGCTGAGACGTTAGCGGAGGGCGAATCCTTCACGGTCGAGCTACCCGCGGAGGTAGTCGCCCAAATCGTCGCAGGGGAATTCTGCGATGTTCCAGAGGCACTGCTGGCAGCGTGTCAGGAGCATTACGCGGCACATGCCGGAGAGCCGCTCGCTCTCCCGCCGCCTGAAAATAAGTAACCGCTGAAGAAAGCCCCCTGCTCGCAGTGAGCAGGGGACTTTGTTTACTATCAACCCCGTTTTTACCATGCGGGGAAGACAAAGTTACTTGTGAAAATATCCCTGATGAAGAGCCACTTGTTACTTTTATCGCAACCTTATCCCAAATAGTTCTACAAAATCGCGTACAAGCCTTGTTTTTACAACGAGAACGGAGGGGTTATTTCGACAGTTCAGAGCAAAAATCGCG
>CAZSIG010000238.1:0-6282 GCA_964606195.1 uncultured Anaerolineales bacterium | reverse complement strand
CAATCGTGCCCACATTCAAATGCGGCTTCCCCCGCACAAATTTCTCTTTTGACATGGATACTCAAAAACCTCCTCAATAATGCTGCAATAGTTACATGTAAACAAAATAACAAGCCCACGATCGGACTTGAACCGATGACCTATGCCTTACCAAGGCATTGCTCCACCGACTGAGCTACGTGGGCGTATATGGGCAGAGAAGGATTCGAACCTCCGAAGGCTGAGCCAACTGATTTACAGTCAGTCCCCTTTGGCCACTTGGGTATCTGCCCTTATCAACAAATGAACATCAAAATACAAAGGTTCAAGCCGACGGTGGGACTTGAACCCGCAACCTAGCGATTACAAATCGCTTGCTCTGCCGGATTGAGCTACGTCGGCATATTATAACAAACTTTATAGAACTTTGCAAATAATGACAATTCTAATATGATCTATATATGCCCCGAATTCCACTATACGCGAAAGCGAACCGTAATTTAACACATCTTGTTCAAAATGTCAAATCACAACGCGGGCTAATCCAGCTTCTCTTCAAGGTCAGCCAGAATAATTATACGATGAGTATTATCGTGATAAGGCCAACAAGTCACTAAAGTTAACTGTTCTTCTAAAGTTGGCTCGATATATTGCGCGTTTTCGCGGCGTTGTTCTTCCGAAATCCCTTTAGCTAGTAACCTGACCTTCTCTCTCACCACATACTCGTAATCTTCGTAGCCACTGTATAAACCTATCTTATCTCCTTTATCCAAATTCACCACATCTCTGAATACTTCCCCTTCAATGTTGTGATGTCCCGCGATAACGATGTTTCCACCTTGTCCAGGTCTCGCGGAATTAACGTGCCAACCAGCAGCATACGAGGCAACTTCCCATTCGGAGAGCAACTTTCCGCTCACTTCCTTAACACTCCATGCAACTGGCACGACCTTTGCATCCACCGCGATCGCGGGAATCTTTATTCGATATGGATAAGGTTTCACTGTCCAAACTACAGGGGTAGCCTCGGAGATTACTTTCGTTGCAGTTGGGGTAGCGATAGCGGCGCGAGTAGGTTTGAAGACAAAAGTAGGTGTGACAAGATTATGTGATTGCACCAGCGGCGCTCGCGTCGGCAGTACCATCGGCGTAGGCGTAACTATCGGCGCGGTGCTCCGCTGTAATGCCAACCCCGCGCTTCCTAAAACCAACAATCCCCCAAGCGTACCTCCCACCACCACGCGGCGCGGCAGTGTCCAAAAACGAGATCGAGCGACCGGACGTAGATGTACCTTGTACCGACGCAAAACTTCATTGTCTTTTTCATCTGTGTAATTCTTACTATCCGCAGCCCGTTTAGAAGGAAAAAAATGTCCTAGCTTTATATGTCTATTGAACCACGCCCACACTCGCTCTAAAATTACTAATAGCCTAACGAAAGTCGCGCGCCACCCAATCGGACGCAATCGCATTTTATAACGAGATAATGACCGCGAGAAAGGAGAAGTGTTCTTATCACCTGAGAACTGTTCATCCACCCTCATCACCCACAACCAGCTTAGTTACCACAATCACGCGGTGCGTTGTGTATCCTAATCCCTTTGTATCATAAGGCCAACAGGAAACTAACGTCAATCTCTCATCATTCATTGGCTCAATGTACCGATTATTCTCCAAGCGCTGTTCTAATGGCACAGTGTAATTGTCCAGTAACAAAAGGTTCTCCACAACCTGATAATGATATTCTTCACCATCAACATATAAAAATACGTCCGCGCCCTCTTCCAACGCGTACAGCTCCTTGAATACTTTACCGCGAATGTTATTATGTCCCGAAATGACCACATTGCCGCCATTACCGGGTAAAGCCGAATTCCTATGCCAACCCGCCGCGTAGTCGACTACCTTCCATTCCGTAAATTTCACACCATCGACCATTTTAGTTTCCCACCCCATCGGAATAACCTTTGTGTCGACATTGATGGCAGGAATAACTAAACGCTCAGGAGCACTTTGGGCAGGTTGTACTATCGGCGTGTTCTTTGGTAATGGAGTATCGGTAGGAATCGGTGTATCTGTATAAATTGGAGTGCTTGTGGACGTCGCGGTTCGCGATGCCGTCGGAGTAGCTGTCGATGTCACCGTCGGCACATCGGTCGGTGTGCGAGTCGCGGTCGAAGTCGCAGTTGTCGTAGGCGACGCGGTCAAAGTCGCGGTCGCGGTCGAAGTGCTTGTCATCGTGGGGGTATCAGTCGCCGACATAAGCGCGGCAAATATCTCGGGGCTGTTGTTGAGCATGACTATGGTAAGCAAACTCATCAATCCCAGTCCCAATAAGAGTATCACCACGCTTAGCAATAATTTTCGCCCCCAGCCATTACCAACAACCTGTTTCGCGTCGTTCTCCTGTTCCGAAACAGAACCATCCTGCGTCGATAATTCATTTTGCGCGTCGACAGAACCGCGCCGCGCCAGTTGCATTCCAGGCTCAGTACTCTCCCCAATCAGTTCAGGTTGTTGTGCTGAAGGAGCAACATCACCATTAGCTTCGCTATATCGCGAACATTGTTGATAATTCCCAGACAGACAAAATTGCTCCTGATGAGCTTTGTCCACTGCCGCGCTATCCCCCTGCGCGTAACACCTGTTCTGATAATTGGGATATCTGAGTCTTATATCTCTGTCCCCGAAAGACCCCAAATGAGGACAAATCATCTACTATCTACCTCCAACCAAAATCATACATTGATACTTGACTATGATTATACTCTGATACGTATTCCAAAGCAAGTCTTTTATTCCCCAACAACTTTCACACCTTGTAAAATCACCCTATCTTTGCCGTCGCGCCCCACCAACCGTGCCCCATTAACCTTGTTATACAATCCAATCTCCAATTCGTACATACCAACAGGCGCATTCGCCTGAATCGGTATCACGTACTGATCGCGCACTATCTCCCCCGCAACCCACGCGGTGGTGGGATACTCCCCATTCACCGGCACGCGGTCAAGCTGTCCCCAAATGAAGCTATCATTCGCCGCGTTATAAGTCTCCCCCAACAGATGCGTAAAAACCGTGTAACTCGTATCCATATCGCGCGTGGCGCGCCAGTACAACGTCAAGTTCACCGAATCACCTGCGCGGTAAACCGCCTTATTCAAATCGTACCCCAAAAACTCGACCTGCTCTCCCAATACAATCATGCGAGGATTGGCAATTTCGGTATCCTCTGCCGAAGATTGTAAAGCGCGCCGCGATATTGTTATCTTCCCACACGACCAGGACGCCAACTCATCACCGCGCCCCGATAATATCACCCCGCGCACGCGATAGCGCCCCGGCGCGACCGCAGCGGCTATTTTGAGCGGATAATCCGCTAGTATCTCATCCCCAACTTCCCACGCGGCGGGCAAGTACTTCACTCGCAAGGACATCGTCTCTGCCTGCACCACTTCACCATCTCGATTTTCGAACGCGACGCGCAGTTGATAATCATTTTCAATCGCACTCACCACGCGCCAATCCGCAATCAATCGCAGTATATCCCCCGTCCGATACCGCCGCGTCGCCAGGTCATACCCGCGCAACTGCACCGGCAGATCCCAACATTCATTCACTCGATAACGCGGGCGATAATCTCGCACCGTCAGCGGCATAGCCGGCTGCTGTTGATATAACGTCAGACGTCTATCACCGAACGCGCGCTCAAAAGTCTTTTCAGCGTACAACGTCATCCACGCGGGGAGTATCCCGCGCGCATCCTGCGCCAGCGCGTCGGGAATCGTGACCATCCAGACCGCGTCGTGGTCCTCCCACATGAAGGGCAGCAGCGCCTTGACCACATCCTCATCCACCGGCTTTCGGTAAGAGACATTATAGTGCGCCAACGGGCGTGGCTGATAAAACGTAAAAGTGCCCCACTCGTAATCGGTATACAGCAACACCGCGTCGTCCGGCTGCGCGTAAGCCGCGATATACCGCGTCAGCGAATAATAGTCGTCCTCTAAAAAGCGCGCCGCGTAGTATTCGGGCAGAGAGTAAGTCACCAGACCGACGATACAAATCGCGCCACCTATCCCCGCCCATACGCGCCAGCGCCCCGCGTCGCGCACCGCTTGTACCAATAATAATAAGAACGCGGGGAAGAATATCTCCAGATACCGCGCCTCGAACTTCGCGGAATAGAGCCGCGTGAACGCGGGGGTAGATAGCGTATAAATCAGCAGCGGCGGAATGAGAATAGTGAGCCACAAGAGTAGCGTATATTCGCCCTTTACGAAATGGCGCGGTTGCCCTTTCAGATACTTAGCCGTTCGATAAACCGCGCCGCCGATGAGCATAATCCACAGCACCACCGTGACCCAAGTATACCGTTCGAGGTTGGTCGTCGCGCCGGTCGCCAACACCGTCGCGGACAGCCGCAGGGCGAATCGGGGATCTAGCGGCGGCGGGCTGCTCCACTTGAAAAATGCCAAGCGATAGCTCAATAGCAACCAGGGGAGGAAACCCGCGATAATCACGAGCTGCGTCACGCTCCATTGTTTTAGCATCTTGAACCAATCTCGACCGAGCAGCTTTTTATGTATTATGACTATCAATACGTACAAATTGTGGCTGAGAAGCAATAAGGCTAAGATATAGTAAGTGTAAACCGCCGCGAGGCTGACGACCGCGTACCAAATCAATAAGAGATGCTCTTGGTTGAAAAATGCTTTAGAGCGTAATCCCCCACGTGCCTGTCGCGTATTAAAATATCTATCGACGCGGCGCAACCAACGTATCAACAAGAAAGTCGATGCCACCGAGAACAAGGTCGCCAGCGCGTACATGCGAATCTCCTGACACCACCAAATATGAAACCGCGCCACCGCGAGCAGTCCCGCCGCCAACAAGCTATATCTTCGCCCTATTATAGCACTTCCCACGCGGTACATCAGCGCGACCGTCAACACCCCCAAGAGCACGGAAGAATAGCGCACCGCGAACGCGCTCTCGCCTACGGCGCGGCACCACAGGCTAATCATCCAGTAATGCAGCGGTGGATGTGTGTCCTGCGCGGTTCTGATGGCACTGCGCAGCAGACTCATACGCCCTAAATGCACCGTCCACCCCTCGTCCCACCACACGTTGCTATCGGAGAGCCGATAGACGCGCAGCGCGAAGGCAAAGAGCAATATCAATGCCATAGAAGTATAAATTGTGAATTTTTGTCGATGGCTATCATTCATAGGATTTACGCAAGTTCACAATAATTTTACCGCAGAGGGCGTCCCCGTACGGGGATAAACGACGGTCGCGGAGTTTTCTTATAGGAATAATTTTGCTACTGTCATACGTGGTCATAGACGGTCATTTGAAATCATATTTTTCAGCAGGTAAAAATTGTAACCAAAGCTCTGCGCTCTCCGCGTACTCGGCGGTAAAAATACCCCTACAGCAAAAATACCGCGAGGTGGCGCATACGAACCTGAGACTTCCGAAGTCTCGGAGACTTCGGAAGTCTATACGCGGTCAGCGGCTGGGCTACTACCCGCTAGTTGCATAAGTCCTAAAAATCAAATCCGCGCCAATCCGCGTTAATCCGCGTCCCACTTCCCACCTTACCACTCAATCAAATCTCATCCTTGAACTTTCGCAAACAATCCGGGCAGATACTGTGCGTGAAGGTCGCGTTCGACCGCTCCGTAATGTACTCCTCAAGCTGAATCCAATGTTCCCCTTCGTCGCGAATATTCTTGTGACACCACGCACAAATCGGAATCAAGCCGTCTAGTGTCTTGATGGTCGCCAACGCCTCGCGTAACTCCTCGTTGAGCCGCCGCAGTTCCATCATATCATCGAACCGCGCCATCGCGATAGTTATAGCGCGCCCTAACTCGCGCGCTTTGGGCGGCTTCAGCAAATACGCCCCCGCGCCCGCCTCGCTGACCTGAGCGACCAGCTCCGATGATTCGTACGCGGTCAACACCACCACCGGCGTGGGACAAGTTTCGGTAATCAATCGCGTCGCTTCGATTCCGCCCATATCGGGCATCTCGATGTCCATTATCACCACATCGGGCTGTAACGCCTCGGTCATCTCGACGCCCAGCCGCCCGGTCTCCGCCTCTCCCACCACCGTATAGCCCATTTTTCGCAAAGTACTGCGAATCATTTGAATGACTAAAAAATCATCATCGACAATCAAAACTCGCGCTGCCTCTTGTCGCATAGTTATCTCCTCCATGACTCTACTGAAAAACTAACTACCTCGAAAATAAATTGGTGCCGGAGGCATGGCGCGGTTACCGGGCGATATGC
>CAZSIG010000237.1:4733-6282 GCA_964606195.1 uncultured Anaerolineales bacterium | reverse complement strand
TGCTTTTTTATTCGGGCTATTCGTAAATTCGCGCCATTCGTGATTAAATCGCGGGGGATTTTTCAAAATCCAATTGAACCGAACCAGTGCCTGCGTCCTGTTCTACACCAAAAATCCATGCTTCCAGCGATCTTCCTCGTCGATGACGTAGTGATTTATCCCCGTCACGTAAGCCCGCGCCGTAATTTCCGGAATAATCGCGGCGTAATCCCCCACTCGCGTCGTCCCCACGATGCGCCCCTTGAACACTGTGTCGATGATGCTCCGATGATAGAAAACGTCGCCCTCTTGCAACTTGCCCTGCGCGTGCATATACGCCATCTTCGCGGAGGTCCCCGTGCCGCAGGGCGAGCGATCAACCTGCGTCGCGCCGAAGACGACCACATTGCGATCTTCGGCGGGGTCGTAAAACTCTACCAGATCGATGCTGTTGATATGTTTCTCTATCGGATGCTGCACCTTGATCTCCGCGTTCGCCCGCGCCAATATCTCCATGCCCTTGAGTGCAATCGGGCGCGCGTTCGCCGGTTCGATGCGCAGTCCCAATTGATTGATGTCCACCATCAAGAAAAAGTTGCCACCGTAGGAGACGCCGACGTGCAAATCGTCCAACTCGTAATCGAGTAGATAGGCGAACGCGGGGACATTTATGATGCTGACATCCTGCACCTTGCCGTCCGCGCTGCTGACTTCCGCCTTGACCAGCCCCGCGGGGGTATCCATCGTGACGATGCTCCGCGGCGCGGTGACCTCCACCAGTCCGGCTTCCACCGCCGCGACCACCACGCCGATGGAACCATGCCCGCACATATTCAGATAGCCGCCGGTGTCCATGAAGACCACGCCGAAATCGGCGGCGGGGTTGCGCGGCGGGAAGATCATCGCCCCGAACATATCGCGGTGCCCGCGCGGTTCGAGCATGAGCGTAGTGCGGATATAATCATACTTCTCCGCGAGCGTCCGCTTGACCGCCGCCATGCTGTCTGCTTTGATAAAGGGCAACCCCGCGATGACGACGCGCGTCGGCTCGCCTTCTGTATGCGTATCTATCGTTATCAACATTTTCGAGAATTTCATTTTACATCACCTCGTTAAAAACTAATGGAACGCAGATTTTTCTGATTTAACTGATTTACACTTGTGGCGCGGTGAATTTGCTCGATTTGGGTATCATTGATGACCAATTGGACACTGATTTTCAAGTAGTGGTAAAGTAGTAAGTGATAAAGAAAAACACTACCATAAATTAACCACTAAGGGCACCAAGAGCACTAAGTTCTTTGCTTTTCAATAAGCTGCATACGCGGTCAAAAATCATCATTCGCGGTAGGAATAGCCTTAGTGTTCTTTGTGTCCTTTGTGGTTAAATTGTAATCATTTTAACTATCACTTACCATTTAACCACTACTGATTTTTGGCTACACAGGTCGCGCCATCAGTGAAAATCTGTATCAATCAGTGTCCAATATTGAATTTGTCCGCCAATCAGGGTAGAGCTTTCTCAAAGTACAACCGCGTGGCAAAAACCTCCCGCAGGTTTGATTTTCTG
>CAZSIG010000237.1:0-4633 GCA_964606195.1 uncultured Anaerolineales bacterium | reverse complement strand
TTCGCCGACTTTGAGAAAGCCCTACAATCAGGGTTATCGCTTTGAGCTACAACGGCAGCCAGGTACCGATATTCTGCTCTACGGCGCGTTGGTAAATGCTCGGCGCGACCGCCATGTCATCCATCGCCAGACCGAGATTACAGCCGATAGTCTTCTCCGTATCGTTCTCGCGCCCCGGCTTTTTCCCCGTGACCAATTCGCCCAAGTCCGCGTAAATCGGCGGAATGTCCTGAAAATAACCGACCTCTTCGTAGTGGCGAAGCTGCGGCACGTCATCGGTGCAGAACTTGCTCACCTCTTTCATCGCGGCGGGTTCCCAATACGAGTCGAAATCGACCAGCGACGCGAACGTGCCCTCATCCATCCAGCCCGCCTTGATAGTGCGGTGCGGCACCTTCAAAATCGGTCCCGCGGTGACGACCAAATCGCAGCCGGAGACCGCGTCTTGGGGATTATCCACCGGCACCACTTCCAAATCAAACCGCGTCGATATATCTTCGGCGAAGCGATTTGCCGCGTCAGCATTCACATCGTAAGCCATCACCTTTTTCAACGGAAACAGGACGTTCAACGCCTCGGTGTTGGTATGCCCCTGTACGCCGCAGCCCAGCACTCCCAGCACTTCCGATTCGGGACGCGCCAGATATTTCGCCGCCACCGCGCTCGCCGCCGCGGTGCGCATCGCGGTAATCCACACGCAATCCATCACCGCGATGGGCAAACCGGTCTCCGGGTCGTTGAGGATGAGCAAGCCGGTGATGTAGGGCAAACCGCGCTTGTAATTCTCCGGAAAGCCGCTCACCCACTTGAGCCCCGCGGAATTCATGGCGGGGATATACGCGGGCATGGCGTGAATGAAGTTGTCCCCTTCGCCGGGGTGAATGCCCGGCTTCGGCGGCATCTCCACGCGCCCCGCGCCCTTCTCCCGAAACGCGGTCTCCAGCAGTTCGATGACCTCCGCCATCGTCAAGCCGGTCGATTCTACGTCGGCTTGTGATAAATACAACAATTTTTTCTCTTCCATTCTTTCCTCCTGTGATTCTAAAAATAAGGTAGAACTTATGCAATTACGCGCTAAATATTCACCGCAGGGTCGCGGAGGTTAACGCGAATGCTCCTTATTGACTAGCAATGAGCGCAAGCACAACTCCGCGTTCTCCGCGGTAAAATCAACACTTCTGCATAATTATCTGAATTATAATGTATTTCACGCGTCAAATCAAAAGTCGCGGGCAAAGTGCGGCGCACCTTACAAAAAAAACTCCCCGCGAGGTCAAACCTCGCGGGGAGTTTACGTAGGGGCGTAGGGTTTTCTCAAAGTCGGCGAACCTCCCGCAGGTTGGGACACCAGAGCCTTGCGCCAGCGCGGTTACGGTTGTAGAACCATACAGTTGGTCCAGAAAATCAAACCTGCGGGAGGTTTGGGCAGCGCGGTTTGTACTTTGAGAAAGCCCTACGTAGAGGCGTAGCGTGCTACGCCCGCTGCGCGGCGTACTAATAAACTACTCCGCGCCCTCCTCAATCCGCAGCGACTGAATCAGCGCGTCCAGTTTCGCCAAATCGGGGCTGTAATCGGTAGCCGCGTTCAGCGCGGCGAGCGTCTCTTGCATGTAGCTCTCGTAATTCTGCGCGAACTGTTCGTACTCCTCCGAGGTCATCGACTCGGGCGCGTCGGGCAGCGCGGCGGTCGCGACCGGATAGCAGAACGACACGTAATATTTGCCATTCGCGGTCAAGCCCTGAAAGACGTAAGCCAACAACTCTTTGCGAATGGGGCTGACATCCTGCGCGTAGTAGGTGACGAAGCGCACCCCCGCGCCCCCCGCGAAATCGAGATACTTGACTTGTACCCTGAACACCTGCGCCGCGTTGATGAAGGGCAGCATCGGAATCTCCCCCTCAATCTCCGTGGGGCGCGTCTCGATTAGTGATTGCAGAAGCGCTATGCGCGCCTCCAGGTCAATCATCTCCTCCTCCGCGAAGATGGCGATGTACTCCTCGACGGGGAAGATGCGCAACTGCCGCGCCGTGTACGCGAACCACTGCGACAGTTCATCGTCGTCGAAGGTGAAGCGGAGATGCGCGGGCATACCGTTGTCTAACGGTGGCATGTTGGGATTGTACGTCACGGCGGGGAGCGTCTCGCGGTGCACCCTCTCCGCCAAGCCCGCGAGGTCGAAACTGACCTGCAGGTTATCCACCGTCGTCTCGACTCTCTCCGGCATCATCTGGTACAGCGGCTCGGCGGGGTTGAGTTCCGCGGCGTGTGCGATGTCCGCCTGTGCCTGTGTGCCGCTCGGATTGCTCAGATACTCCGCCCAACCGCGCAGGAAATACGCGGCAGCCAGGTCCGGTTTGACCTCCAGCGCGGCGTTCGTGCTCTTGATGACGTAATCGGTCAGCGTCGGCTCCCAGCCCATCGCCACCGTGCCGGTAATCAGCGGTGACGTGGTGCTGAAGAGTTCCTCCGCGCCGTAGGGGCGCAGCAGTTCGAGCGCGGCGGCGTAATCGCCGTAGAAGATGTGGCTCAGCAGTGGGTAGCCGCTGTCCGGCGCGGCATTCGCCATCGCGTCGGCGTGCATCTTGATTAGGGCGTGGTTCCAAGCGAGTATCGGCGACTCGGGCGCGTCCGCCGCAGCCTCTTGCGCCTCCGCGATTTTTGCCATTGCATCCTTCCACAACCCCGCGTGGGCTAGTTCTACGGCGCGGTCGTTCGCGGCGCGGGCGGGATGCTCCTCTGCCATCATTCGCAGTTCCACCGGCTGTAGCTCCTGCGCCGCCGCGTTCCACTCGTAAACCTGATACATAATCTTGCGCACGCCGCAGGCGTAGCAGAAGACGTAGGGGTCGCTCGCGTCGAGCACCACGTCGTTCGCGCCGTCCCCGTTCACGTCCATCACGCCCGCCATGCCCGGGCTGGGACTGAAGTGCGAAAGTTCGACCTGTAACGCGCTGCCGTCGAAGCTCAGCAGTTGGTAGGTGCCGCTGTGCGCCCCCGCGCCGCCGTGTACCGCCAGCCAGACGCGGCTCGGCTCGATGTCCACCTGCGTGACGCCCCCCTCCGCGAGATAATCGGGCATGAGCACGTCGCGGTCATCGGATACCAGTTCCAATCGCGCCACCTCTCGCCAGCCCGCGCCCTCGGGCGTGTAGATGGCGATGAAGTGCCCCGGCACCGGGTCGAGGTCGTAGTTGCGCAGCCCGTAGCTGAAGACTACCCATAGCGGCGCGTCGCTATCCAACTGCTGCGCCTGTAAGCCCTCGAAGGCGTCCGCGGGGATGGTCTCCTGTACCTGCGCGATTAGGGCATTGACGTCGGCAGCGGGCGCGGGCGTCTCTTCCGCTGCCCCCGGCGCGCACTCCCCGTTGTAAAATGCCCATTCCTCACACTCGCTGCCGTCGGGGAAGATGCAGTAGCCGACCTGTCCCGCGACGGTGTCGCGTATCTCCAGCGTCCCCCCCTGTTCCTCGCAGTAGACCGACGCGGGATTTGCCATGCCCGCCGTCTCCGGTTCCTCTGTCACGGTCGGCGGCGCGGTCGCGGTCGGCGCGGCGGTGGGAAAGACTATATCCGTCACGGTCGGCACAATCGTCACCGGTTCCAGCGGCGCGGTCGGCGCGGCGGTCTGCCCACACGCCGCGAGCGTCAGCCCCGCTATCAATAATCCCATCAATATAATCAACTTAAATCTTGCGAACTTCGTCATTCGTTTTCCTCCTGATTTTGAATTTATTTTTCGGTGCCCGTATGATAGCACAAAACCGCGTTATTGTCACTACGCGCTAGGGCTTTCTCAAAGTCGCGTGATGTGTATTAGAGTTTATATCGAGTTGTTGCCGCGTAGCTAATGGAACGCAGATTTTCCTGATTTTTCTGATTTACGCTGATTTTTATGTTTTTGATTACCCAAAAGCGCGGCATATGCCCTAAAATCTGCGAAAATCAAGCCAATCTGCGTTATCTGCGTTCGATTAATGGCGCGGTCAAAAATCGATATAATGTCTATTATATGTCACCCTGAGCCCCCGCGCGGGGGCTCAGCATGACACTTTGAGAAAGCAAAACGGCGGCTATGGAAAGTTGCCCTACGAAACGCACCGCGTAGGGCAGGTTTCCATACCTGCCTATGCGCAGCATGACACTTTGAGAAAGCAAAACGGCGGCTATGGAAAGCCGCCCTACGAAACGCACCGCGTAGGGCAGGTTTCCATACCTGCCGATTTTGATTACGCTCCAAATTCTCCCCGCGCCCGAACCCTGCGCGAAGCCTACGCGTAGGAATGCTCCCCGCTGGGGAGAGGGAACAGCGACTCCCCTCTCCCTTTTAGGGAGTACTCCTGCGAGTAGGCTTCGCGCAGGGGCTGGGGGTGAGGGTGTAATCCCGCGCGATAGGACAGCCACGCCCCCCATCGCGCCCCCTGCCCGCCCGCACGAGGCGGGCGGCAGCTATGCCCCGCGCCGCCGAGTAGCTCCAAGCCCCCGTCTCGGGGGCGTCTCAGCTTACAACCACGCCCTAGTCCTAAACGCCCCCGGGGACGGGGGCTTCGAGCAGGGATATGCCTTTGTCCGCCCGCACGAGGCGGGCGGCAGCTATGCCCCGCGCCGCCGAGTAGCTCCAAGCCCCCGTCTCGG
>CAZSIG010000236.1:0-6292 GCA_964606195.1 uncultured Anaerolineales bacterium | reverse complement strand
TAGCGAAAACGAGATGCTTCACTGCGTTCAGCATGACACTTTGAGAAAGCCCTATCCGCGGGGGTTTGTAACCCCCGATTAGCGCGTAACTGTGTAAGTACTATAATAGGACTTACGCAAAATCGCACTACAATTTACCGCAGAGAACCCAGAGGACGCGGAGAGTAGCGGAAAAGATTCTTTGTATCTATCATCCACGTTCATAAGTGTTCATTACAGGTCATATTCGTGGCGCGATAAAAAATTACCTAGAAAACTCTGCGCTCTCCGCGTCCTCGGCGGTAAAATTATTCTGAACTTGCGTAAGCCCTATATAAACTACTATACAGCTCTTGAAGCTATTGAGGAAAAATATTATGAAAACACAATGTATTGCCCCGAACGAAATTGAAGATTGGGAATTAGAAGCCTACGTGGACGGCGAAGCGGACGACCGCGTCCGCGCCCATGTAGAAAAATGCCCCTACTGCGCGGCGCAGGCGCGTGCCCGCCGCCGCTGGCAACTGAACCTCACGCGCCGCCTATATCGCTTCGATTGTCCATCCACAAATGAATTATTAGATTTCTGTTGGCACGACCTATCTGCTCCAGAAGCGCGGCGCGTCTCGGCGCACCTGGAAACCTGTGGGCATTGTCGCGCGGAGGTCGCGGCGCTGCGACAGGTGATAGTGGAAGAGGAAACTAAAGAGGCGCCGAACGAGAGTTGGGAACAGGTTAAAGATACCCTACGGGCGATAAAAGTAACGGTGGCACACCTACTCTCGCCCGCGCCCGCGCTGGCGCCCGCCCTACGCGGCTTGCCGCGCGGCGGACTATACCGCGCCGGCGATGTGGACGTATCCATCACATTCACCGGCCCCGATGACAAAGGGGAGCACGTTCTGGATGGGCAAATCCTCGCGCCGCGTCCCGAAGAATGGGTGGGCGCCACCGCGCGGCTGCTCGATGATACCGGCGCGGGATACGCGCGCAGCGAGATAGATGAAGTGGGAGGCTTCGCCTTCACGCGCTTGCCCGCGGGCAGGTGGGAAGTGAAATTGAGCAACGAGTGGGAGGAGATAGACATTCCGCGCATCGAGGTGTAGCTTAGGTAACCCGCGTAGGGTAGGTTTCCATCAAACCTCCCGCAGGTTTGATTTTCCTGCCGCAATATATCGTCCTACAACCATAACTATGCTGAGCAAGGTTACTTTGTTTGAACCTGCGGGAGGTTCGCCGATTGAGAAAGCTCTACATAGTATGTCACCCTGAGCGCAGCGAAGGGTCTCGTTTTCGGTATAATGTGGTTTCGCGGTGTGCCAAAGCTGAATATAGACCACAACGAGATGCTTCACTGCGTTCAGCATGACATGATCTGTTTACCAGAGACTTCGGAAGTCTGGAAGGTGTAATTTATGAAAGACAAGAATCAATTGACAGAACAATTATTGTATCTGGAAGACGCGGCGGCGGTCGAGGAATTTATCGCCGCGCACCGCGCCGCCTTAGACTTATCTATTTTACAAGAACTACAAACTTTTTCAGCTCAATACAAGTATGATGACCCGCAGCGCGCGTTAGAGATCGCCGAGCGCGCCGCGCTGGTCGCGCAAGAATTAGACAGTGTGGAAGGACGCGCGCTGGCGCGGCAGGCGCAGGCTGACGCGCTGGTATATCTGGACCGCTATCCGGAAGCTCGCGCCTGTTATCAGGAAGCGCGGGATATTTATCAACATCTGGGACAAGAGTTGGCTGCCGCCCGCATGATTGGAGAGGTCTGGACGCTGGCGTACTTGGGTTATGCTAGAGAGGCTTTACGTTTGGCAGACCGCCTGGAGCCGCTGTTGGCTGCCAGTGGCGCGCAAGGCTGCGAAATTGATTTACGCAAGTTAGTCGGCTTGTGGAACAACAAAGGCATCGCTTATGATGGGTTAGGATTATACGAGGAAGCGCTGAGTAACCACGCGCGTATGGCAGAGCAGGCGCGCGCTTGGGATGACGAACTGGAAGCGGCGCGGGCACAGCACAACCGCGCCTGGGCGTTGGTGCATCTGAACGAACTCAAGGAAGCGGAAACGTTGTTGAGCCAATCGCGCGCCATCTTCGCGCGGCACAAAGATTGGTCTGACCTGGCGCGCGCCGACCTCAACCTAGCGGTGATATACCTGCACCAGGAACGCTATGCAGATGCGCTGTGTACTCTGGAGACCGCGCGCGCCACGCTGCACGAGTTAGAAGGGATGGATAATCAGTTGGCGCTTTTAGACTTGCATCAGGCACAAATCATGTTGCGCGCCGGCGAGGAGCGTTACGCGGAGATAGAGACTATCCTACACCGCGCCCAAGCGGTATTCGCCGCGCATGGCCCCCGCTCGGAAGAGGGCGAAGCGCGGCTGATATTGGGACACTGTTATCTGGCGCAAGGCAAGCTGGCGGCGGCGCGGCGGAGCTATCAACAATTGTTAGCTCTCGCCCCTGCGGTGCCGCCGCTAGTCTATCAGGCGCATCATGGATTGGGTAAAACCGCGGCGGCAGAGGGGAAACTGGACGCGGCGCGCGCGGCGTACGACCGCGCCATCACCCAGATTGAACGAACGCGGCGGACGCTGGCGGTGGATGAGTTTCGCGCCAGTTTTATCGGTGATAAACTCGCGGTGTACCGCGATATGGTCTTGTTGTGTTTACAAATGGGCGATAAGGATGCTGCCTTCGAGTATGTGGAGCGCACCCGCTCGCGTGCCCTGCTGGATATGCTGACGACCGCGCTGCAAGATATGAGCGATATGTTGGACAGCGCCGCCCCCGAAGTACAGGAGCTAAATCGGTTGCAGTATGAACTGGCGACGCTATATCGGCAGTTGGAAGTCCGACAAACTGATGAACTGCGCGTCCTATCCGACCTATCCCCCGCGGAGGAAGCCCAGATAACCGCGCTGGAGGACCAGATTCGCTCGCTGTCGCGAGATTTGGAACGCCGCTACCCGCGCCGCGACACCCTGCCGACGACGCAGCCCGCGCGCGTGTCCGAAATCGCGGCGGGATTATCACCCGATACGCTCTTGCTGGAATATCATCTGGCGGGCGAGGAGTTGTGGGTTTTTCCCGTAGATTCTACCGGTTTGCAAGAACCGCGAATGCTCGGCGCGACGGCGGAGATACTGCCCACCGCGCAAAAGTGGCGCATGTCATTGGAACGTGTCCTGTCACTTCAGGCGACCGTCGGGGCGCAGTACGTCCACCAGCGGCTCGCCCAGTTGCAAACCGCGACGCGTAAATCATCGACCGCGCTGTACGATATGCTGTTGGCGCCGCTGACCGAATTACTGGCGGCGCATTCTCAGCTGGTCATCGTCCCTGATGGCGAATTGCATTATCTCCCCTTCCACGCGTTACACGATGGCACAGGCTACCTGCTGGAGCAACATCTGGTCTCTTATGCCCCCAGCGCGACGGTATTGCGGCATTGTCAACAGACGCAGTACGCGCGCCGCGATAACATGCTGGTACTGGGGTTTTCGGGCGGCGTGCTGCCGCATCTGCAACAAGAGATGGACGCGCTGCAAGAGATTGGATTAGAATTGACTCTGTACACAGAGAGTGAGGCGACCAAGCAGCGCTTGCGCGAGCGCGGGAGCGATTATGATGTGATTCATCTCGCCGCGCACGGCCGATTTCGTCCCTACAATCCGATGTTCTCCTATCTCTCGCTGGCGGACAGCGACCTACTAGCGCGCGAGGTCTACGGGCTGCACTTGCCCGCCGCGCTGGTCACGCTGGGGGCGTGCGAGACGGGGCGCGGCAAGCGCAAGGGCGACGATTGGTGGGGCTTGGTACGCGGCTTCTTCTCCGCGGGCGCGGCGGCGGTGCTGGCGACCCTCTGGCCGGTGGACGACGCGGCGACGGCGCACTTGATGCGCGAATTTTATCGCCAACTATGGGCGGGCGCGAGCAAAACCGCGGCGCTGCGCGCCGCGCAGTTGACCCTGTTGCGCCAAGATGACGCGGTCTACTGCCACCCCGCGTATTGGGCGCCGTTTTGTCTATTAGGTTCTGGAGATGCGATCTGGCAAACCGGCAAATCGACGAATCAACAAATCGGCAAATCAGCAAATCGGCAAATTCGGTGATTTGCACATTTGCATATTCACATAAAGGAGGAAAAAAATGAAGAGGATAAATTTTTCGCGAAGTATCAGAATAATCAAGGTGTTAGCGGTGTTTGGGGTTATTTGGTGGCTCATGGCTGCCGCGCCGACGGTAGGGGCGCAGGACCCGCTGGGGCATCACTGTGGGTCTACCCCTTTAGATGCCCCACCGAACTACTGTGGGTGCCAGTGGGGCGCGGTCTATTACGGCGGGCAGCCGGTGAGCGGCGCGGTGCTTACACTCACCCACACAGCGGCGACTATCACTACGACTACCGCGATAACAATTTGGAAACCCTTTGTCTACTACGAATTTGATATCAAAGAGATAGCGCAGCGGTGGGATGTTTTGACCATCACCGCGACATACGCGAATATGACCGCCAGCCGCACCGTGCGCGCCATGCCGGGAGTGAGCAACCTGCAACGCATCGATTTCGCTTTTCCGCCAAGTTGGACGACCTACGCGGCGGAGGGCGATATTCTAGCTTTGGAACTATATGGCGATATGCTCTGGGCGGGGACGCCCGCCGGCGCGCAGCAGTGGTACTTGCCCGACGGCTACCTGACTGCGACCGTTTCCGCGGGGTTCACGCCGCCGCCGGAGGTACGGGCGTTCGCGGTGGATGGGCGCGGGCATCTCTGGGCGGGTACCAGCGCGGGCGTGAGCGAGTACGATGGGCAGAGTTGGGTCACGCATACCACAGGGTTGACCTCGACCTACATTCGCGCCCTCGCGGTTAATCCCGTCAACGGCGCGGTCTGCGTCGGCGCGGCGGGACAAGCCAGCGGCGGGGTAAGCTGCTACGATGGGGATACCTGGCGCGTGCTGCCCGATTTCAATGGCGCGGCATCGAACAGCGTCCACGCGCTGGCGATAGACGGACAGGGCGCTCTCTGGATTGGCACCTATGGCGCGGGGGTGAGTAAATGTGTGGACACCGCGTGTACTACCTACACCAGCGCGAATGGTCTGGCGGCGGACGAGGTAGCTGCTATCGCGGTGGAAAACGATAATACACTGTGGTTCGCTACCCATTCATCGGTTGACTTTTATGGCGAACAGGGAGGCGTGAGCCGTTACGATGTCAGCGCGGATACCTGGACTACGTACACCGTTACGCACGGTTTGCCCAGCATGGAGATGACCGCGATAGCAATAGACCGCTTGGGACGCAAGTGGTTCGGCGCCGCGCTGGATATGAGCGGCAGGACGGGCGGCGTGAGTGTGTGCGATGACGGCGTAGGGACACAACGCGTTGCGCCCCTACAGGTTTGCCAAACCTACACCACCGCGCACGGCTTGAACAGCACCGATGTGCAAGCGGTGGCGCTGGAGGGGGATGGCACAGTCTGGGTGGGGACTACGGCGGGCATCAATCGCCTCCACATCCCCGCGCTGGCGGAGAGCACAATAGTCTCGATTGACGCGATTATCCCCGCGCCGGCGATACAGGGACGCGATATTATCTCCTTCACCGCGACGACGCAGCGCGCAGGGGTGGGCATCATCGGCTACGAGTGGTGGTCGGACCTGGATGGTCCGCTGAGCACGATGGAGGATTTCAGTCTGGAGGCGGAGGCGCTGACGGTGGGGACGCATTATATCACCTTTCGCGCCCAAGACGAGGAGGGGGTATGGTCAGAGGCGGCGACCGCGAGTTTGACCGTCCAGGCGGGGATGGATACTCCGGCGGTAGGGATGCTGGGCGCGGGGGTGTTGGGGGGATTATTCGCGGCGCTGATGGCGATATGGCGCGGGAGACTTCTCGCCTGTCTCGCCTGTGAATGAATTCACAGGCAGCTATTTCAGCTATGCTTGCCCCAGCACGCTTCAGCGTGCTTCTGATAGCAGCCCCGAATTCATTCGGGGCATATTCGGAGCATTATTCGAGGCGGGGCGCGCCTCGCCTGTGAATGAATTCACAGGCAGATATGAAAAACATGCTCAAGCATGTTCAGCTATGCTTGCCCCAGCACGCTTCAGCGTGCTTTTGATAGCAGCTCCCGAATTCATTCGGGGCTGGGCTGGGCTTGGCGCTAATCGCGGCGCGTTTGTATCAACTCCCAGATTTCTCCGCTCTCTAACAGGCGCATAAACTCCGCGGCCGTGCAGGTTACGAACCGCTCGACTTGCAATTCCGCGTAGATATGGCGATTGTCCGAGA
>CAZSIG010000235.1:1193-6313 GCA_964606195.1 uncultured Anaerolineales bacterium | reverse complement strand
TCAGCGTTCTCCGCGCCCTCAGCGGTAAAATTAGCCTGAACTTGCGTAAGTTCTAACTAATTAAGCTTCAAAAACTATCGTGCTCCGTCCGCGCGATGATCTCGTTCTGCAGCGCCGCGCTCAGGTCGCAGAAATAATCGCTGTAGCCCGCGACGCGCACGATGAGGTCGCGGTATTGCGCGGGATTTTCCTGCGCGGCGCGCAGCGTCGCGGCGTCTACCACGTTGAACTGAATGTGGTGCCCGTCCAGCTTGAAATAAGTCCGAATCAACTTCACTAGCTTATCCAAATCCGCGTCGGTGTGGAGCAGTTGCGGCGTGAATTTCTGATTCAGCAGCGTACCGCCGGTGCGCGCGTGATCCATCTTCGCCGCCGATTTTAATACCGCGGTGGGACCATGTCGATCCGCGCCCTGCACCGGCGAAATCCCCTCCGACAGCGGCGCGCCCGCAAGACGCCCATCGGGGGTCGCGCCGATGACCGCGCCGAAGTAGACATGCACCGTGGTCGGCAGCAGGTTGATGTGATACGTGCCCCCTTTGGTGTTCTTGCACCCATCTATCGCCGCGAAGTATGCCTCGAACACCGCCTGCATCACCGCGTCGGCGTAGTCGTCATCGTTGCCATATTTCGGCGTCTTGTTCACCAGCAGCAGGCGCGCCCGTTCGTGTCCCGCGAAATTGTCTCGCAAAATATCCAACAGCGCAGCCATTGGCATGGTCTTTTGGTCGAAAACGTGATATTTCAGCGCCGTCAGGGCGTCGGTAATCGTTCCCAAGCCGACGCCCTGAATGTAGGTCGTGTTATACCGCGCCCCGCCGTCGTGATAATCCTTGCCGCGCGCGATGCAATCGTCGATGAGCAGCGACAGAAACGGCGCGGGCATGTAGGTCGCGTACAGTCGCTCGACGATGTTGTTGCCGCGAATTTTGATGTCGATGAAATGGCGCAGTTGCCGCTCGTAGGCGGTGAGTAATTCCACGAAGGTGGTGAACTGCGCGGGATCGCCCGTCTCTATGCCGATGCGCTTGCCGGTGCGCGGGTCTACGCCGTTGTGCAGCGTGATTTCGAGCACCTTCGGCATATTGAAATAGCCGGTCAGGTTGTAATTCTCCTTGCCGAACGCGCCGACCTCCACGCAGCCGCTGGAGCCGCCCTGCCGCGCATCCCCAACTGCTTTCCCCTGCCGTATCAACTCCTGCACAATCAAATCGCTGTTGAAGACCGACGGCTGCCCGAAGCCGGTGCGAATGATTCGCGCGGCGCGTTTGATGAAGCGGTCGGGGTTCTTCTTGCTCACCTGAATCGACGCGCTCGGTTGGAGCAGGCGCATCTCCTCTACCACGTCCAAAATCAGATAAGTCACCTCGTTGACCGCGTCGGCGCCATCCGGCTGCACCCCGCCGGTGTTGATTTGCGCGAAATCGGTGTAGGTGCCGCTCTCCTGCGCGGTCACGCCGACCTTCGGCGGCGCGGGTTGGTTGTTGAACTTTATCCAGAGGCATTGCAGCAGTTCCTCCGCGCGCTCGTGTGTGAGTGTCCCCGCGGCGAGTTCCGCTTGGTAAAACGGATACAAATGCTGGTCGAGCTTGCCGGGGTCGAAGGCGTCCCAGGTGTTCAGTTCGGTGGTGACGCCGAGATGCACGAACCAGTAGTATTGTAGCGCCTCCCAAAAGTTGCGCGGCGCGTGCGCCGGGACGTGCGCGCAAACATCTGCAATTTGTTCCAACTCTACTTTGCGCCGCGCGTCGGTTTCCTGCTCCGCCAACGCGCGCGCTTGCTCCGCGTGGCGCGCCGCGAAACAGATTAGCGCGTCCGCGCAGATCTCCATCGCCTTGAGTTCCTCTTGTTTGTAATACGCCTCCGCGTCGTTCAGGTAATCGAGCGCGGCGAGGCTGCGCTGAATGTCCGCCTGAAAGTCGCGCATCCCCTTATGATAGATTTTATCGTCGAGCACGGTGTGGCCGGGGGCGCGCTGTTCCATGAATTCGGTGAAGACGCCCGCCTCATACGCGGCGAGCCACTCCGGCGTCATCTCCGCGAAGAGGCGGTCGCGCATAGATTTGCCGCGCCACGCGGGGATGATTCGCTCCTCATAAATTCGCCGCGCCGCCGCGCTGACCGCGAAGGGGATCTTCTCGCGCGAGTTGAGTATGTCCAGATCATCGAGTGAGTGACAGCACAGCTCCGGATAGGTCGGCGTCGCTTTCGGCGCGGGACCTTTCTCCCCGACGATTAGCTCATCGGCGCCGATGTAGATGGTCTTGTGTTCCATTAAGTACTTAAACGCCAGGGCGCGGCGCATCGGCGCGGAGATTAGCCCCAAGTCCTGCCGGTAAAATTCGGTCAGTAGTTCCGCGCGCTCGGTCGAGATGGTCGGCGTCGCGTCCAAACTGCGCTGCCGTAACCGCGTCACTCTTTCGGTCATAGCCACGATATGAATACCTCCTCCAGATTATAAAACGCAGATGCGTTTTCATTATCATTGCAAGTATGCCACAAATTCGATTTTTGTGCTAGTTTTGCCCGCGAGGTGTGGGGCGGAATGGTAAACGTTCTTTCATAAAGCGTGGGTGAATTTGCCGAATATGTTCTCTTTTGTGTAAGCCATATAGATCGAGAATAAACAAAAAGCTCGCCTCTGCACATAGAGGCGAGCTTTTGCAATGCGCGTACTCAATTTCAATCTGCATCAGCAGAATCCACATCAGTTTCCTCGACTTCCACGATCTGTCGACAACCCATACACATATACTGTTTGATCCAGTAAAGCTGTTCCGCGCCATTTTCCGAGATGCGCGTTGCTCGTTGAGCATCGATGAACACAAATTCTGTGCTTCCGCACACTTTACAAATCATAGTTGCCCTCAACTAATAGAGTCTCCCCATTTGAGAAATTTCTATCACCTACCAGGGGAAATGAAAACTGACTCTGATAAAGCCCAAAAAGATAAAAACACCGATGAAAACAATGATGACGAACATGATCGCTAACAAATATTCGGCAATCCCCGCGCCATCTTCTGACTGATATAAATAGACCATACCCTACCTCCTCATTTTTTCTATCCTCAGTATACCAAGTTATACGCGAGTTTGGTAGTGCTAAAAGTAATAACCGCGTATGACATTAGTCATATTACATTATGACTTACATCATACGCGAAACTGATAACTTTCAGTATGGTTAAGCGACAAATTATGCTATAATAAGCTTATGAAACGCGTAGAGTTAGAAGCAGGGTTAATTATGACCTTTCGCCTGTTCAGCGCGTTGTGGTTAGGTTTATCTTTACTACAAATGGGCTTACAAATACTGTTTCCAGCCATGGCGGGGGAAACTTGGCGATTTCACTTTAGCAATATCGCTAATCTTGCCATACTATTACTCTATCTTTCTATGCCCCGTCTAGCGCGGTACTTGAATCGCGGGTATCTTCCCGGCGCGATCCTGCTCGCCTCCGCAGTGCCCATGATGATCCGTTACATTTTCCCGCCATTGTGGTTTGGGTCACCGGAAAACGTAGGCTCGCGGTTAATAGTGCAACTAGTGATGCCCCTATTTCTGCCCCTCACGATCACCGCGTGGCAATACGACTTTCGGCGGGTGCTCTTGTTCAGTTTAAGCCTCGCGGCAGTAGACATCATATTGGTACCCCTGGTGAGTCGGCAGGTGGCATACTCAACTGGAATGATGTTAATCATCATCTGGCGTACATTCTCATTCCTGCTGGTGGGCTACATGGTCACCAGAATCATGACCACACAACGCGCTCAGCGCCAGTCGTTGGCGGAAGCCAATACGCAGTTGACACACTACGCGGCGACGTTGGAACATCTGGCTACCACGCGCGAGCGCAATCGGCTGGCGCGGGAGTTGCATGATACCCTAGTCCACACCCTCAGCGCGGTCGCGGTGCAGCAAGAAGCTGTTAATACGTTGTGGGATGATGATCCCGCGCAAGCTCAAGCTCTGTTAGCTCAATCACTCCACAATACGCGCGCCGGGTTAACCGAGACCCGGCGCGCCCTCCAAGCTCTACGTTCCACGCCTCTGGATGATTTCGGCTTGGCGCTCGCGCTGGAGCGCGAGGCCCAAGCCATAGCCGAACGGGCCAACCTGGAGCTTGAGTTACACATTGTGAAACAAGAGTACAATTTGCCCCCGGATATAGAGCAATGTTATTACCGCGTGGCGCAAGAGGCCTTGGCGAATGTGGCTCACCACGCGCAGGCGCGTCGCGTTAAAGTGAACCTATACCGAGAACATGACCACCTAATCCTAATAGTTGCTGACGATGGTCGCGGTTTCGACGGCGCAGCGGTACATGAGACTCACCATCTAGGCTTGCAAGGTATGCGAGAACGCGCGCAGATGGTGGGGGGCACGTTGCATATAAACAGCGCGCCCGGTAAGGGCACTACCATTCGGCTGGCAGTGGAGGAGAAAAGTGATTCGCGTTTTAGTCTGTGATGACCAGATAATTGTGTGTGAGGGGCTACGGACGATACTGAGCACCGCCCGCGATGTGGAGGTAGTAGGTACCGCCACTGATGGAGCAGAGGCCTTGGAATTAATCCCCCAAACGCAGCCGGACATTGTGCTTATGGACTTGAAAATGCCCGGAATGAACGGCGTCCAAGCCACGCGGGAGATCAATCGTCATTATCCCGCAGTACGCGTATTGGTACTCACTACCTACGACGCAGATGAATGGGTTTTCGATGCCATTCGCGGGGGCGCCGCGGGCTATCTACTCAAAGATGCGCCCCGCACCAAATTACTAGAGGCGATTAGAGAAACCGTCGCGGGACAAACGCCAGTGGATTCCCGCGTAGCGGGCAAACTGTTTGCGCAGATCGCCACGCCGCGTCCGCTCCCTCCGGACACCGCGTTCGCCGCCGAACTAAGCGCGCGTGAGCGCGAAATACTGAGCCTATTAGCGCGGGGGCTTTCCAACACCGAGATCGCCGCGCGCCTCTATCTTTCGGAGGGTACTGTACGCAACTATGTGAGTTCCATCCTCACGAAGCTAGAAGTCCCCGATCGCACGCAAGCCGCAGTGTTAGCCTTGCGGCATGGCTTGGTGGACACGAAATAAGTTGGGTGGTAGTATTAG
>CAZSIG010000235.1:0-1093 GCA_964606195.1 uncultured Anaerolineales bacterium | reverse complement strand
TCTTCCATTCGTTCCTCCGATGGCGGGCAGATTTCGGACAGCGCGTAGTCTTTGCCCAGCCGTTTGTACTTCTCCAACGCGATGTTGTGATAGGGCAGCAGTTTCACTCGTGGCGCACGCGGTAGTGCGGCGACGAACTGTCCAATATCGCGTATGTTATTCGCGCTATCGGTTATGCTTGGAATGATCGGTACGCGTACGATAATATCATGCCCGCGCCGCGATAGCTCTTGCAGGTTGTGCAAAATCAGTTCGTTGGATACTCCAGTGAAACGACGGTGCGCGGTGGCGTTCATCAGCTTGAGATCGTACAGAAACAAATCTACGTATTCGCGCACCGCGTCGAGCGTCTCCCAAGCCGCGTAGCCGCAGGTGTCCAACACAGTGTGAATCTCGCGTTCGTGGCAGGCGCGCAACAACGCCAATAGGAAATCGCGCTGCATCAGCGGCTCGCCGCCTGAAAAGGTCGCGCCGCCGCCCGATTCGTCGTAGAACGCGATGTCTTGCTCTATTTCCGTCACCACCTCCGCGACGGTCATCTCGCGCCCGGCGATTTCGCGCGCCTCCGCGTAGCATACGTCGAGACACTTACGGCACAATACGCACTTATTCGCGTCAGTGGTGATGGTATCACCGTCCCACGAAACCGCGCCCTGCTCACAGACTTCGATACACGCCGCGCAGTGAATACACCGCCCGGCGCGATACATTAGCTCGGGCTGTCGCGTCTGACTTTCGGGGTTGTGACACCACCAGCAGTTCAACGGACAGCCCTTGAAGAAAATCGTGGTGCGAATGCCGGGGCCGTCGTGCATGGAGAATTTTTTTATATCGAAAATCGTTCCTGTGAGCATGGATTCTTAATTGCGAGGAGTAAAGGATAATCACAAAGGCGCGGAGAACATAGAGGTTTTCAACAATGGCTTTAGTCCCTGGGTGACTAAGTATTATGTACACCCTATGAAAGTGACTTAATTGCGCCCTACATAGCTCGCAACTCTCGTCCCCGGGGGCGTTAGGGCATAGGACGCGGCTTTGGCCGCAGCCGCCCCCGCGACGGGGGCTTAGAGCGCAATTAAAGTACGCTCATCGT
>CAZSIG010000234.1:0-6353 GCA_964606195.1 uncultured Anaerolineales bacterium | reverse complement strand
AAATCAGGAAAATCCGCGTTCTATTCTTCAAAAGTGTCAGGTAGCTAGTTGTCAATTATACCACAATTGCCACTTTTGCGCATAGACAGATTGCCAAATTCTCATTTTGAGGTATAATTAGGTGAGGTCTGCTTATGGGTAAGGAAGAGGTTTACAATCAATTTCAGCATCCGCCGAACCTCTGCGTGTTGTTGGTTCCTCGCGGAGAGGAGTGGGAACGCGCCAATAACGCCATCGAGCGCGCCGCGCTGGTGTGTGTCGCGGTGCCGGTGGAGACACCCCACCTGACTGTGCAATATCTATTCGACGTGGATGAAGCGGGGAGAAATCGCTTGGTGACACAATTAGAAGAAGTAGCATGCCACACCGCGCCATTGAGAATAATCGTCACGGCGCGCCACACGGACATCAGCAGGTTCCCGCGCGCGGCGGGGAGCATGATATTAGATGTAGCGAAAACCGCGTCATTGTGTCAATTATACTCGCGTTTGTCGGAGGCGGTGCTCGCCGCACAGGTGTTACCATCTCTAATGACCGTAGAGGACTGGAAACCGCACATCAAGGTATTCGATTCACTTAGTTGTACCATTGACGAAGCTATAGATTTACTGCAAAATTCCGATGATAGATTCGACGGGGATGCTCATCTAATTCGAGATCTGAGTTTTCGTGCCACTACCTTAGCCCTGTCGCACCGCGAGGTGTCGGGCGAAATACTAGGGAACTGGCGAATTATAGCTGAGTTCCCGCTTGAAGGAGAAGATAATGTTTAAGAGAACTTTGAAAAGAGTACTTGTAATCGCGTTGCTTATTTCGATTATCGCGCCATCGGTGATGTACGCCGCGGCGCCGACCGAGTATACCGTGCGGCGCGGTGATACCCTTTCCAGCATCGCGCAGCGATATGGTGTCACTACCGCTGTGCTCATTCGCGCCAATAACATCACCAACTCCGACTACTTATACGTCGGGCAAGTGCTTAAGATTCCCGCGTCATCAAACACCGCTACATCCGCCACAAATAAAAGCGAGAATCAATCAGCGGCAACCTACACCGTGCAGCGCGGCGATACCCTTGCCGTCATCGCCCAACGATATGGGGTTTCAGTGCTCGACCTAGCGCAAGCCAACGACATCGCGAACATCAACTACCTCGATGTAGGACAAGTGCTCCGCATTCCCGCGTCATCTTCTAGCTCCACATCCACTGGCGGGACATCTTTCGCGCCAAGCGTGACCACAGATGTACCGGTGTTGACGCATACGGTGCGGCGCGGCGAGACACTTTCGCAACTCGCTTCGTTATACGGCGTCACCGCGTGGGGTATCGCCAGCGCGAATAACATCGCCAATCCTAATATTCTGTCGGTTGGCGCGCAGCTAGTCATCCCCAATCCCAACTTCAAGACTAGCGGTGACAAACTCGCGCCGCCCATCACCGCGGTCGAGTTTTCGCCCAATCCGGTGGAACAGGGACACGCCCTCTTCGTCAAAGTTATGACGAGCGAACCGGTCAGCTTAGTCGGCTTTCTGGACGGCGTATCTGTTCCGTTCATCGCGGGAGAGGGATATTACTGGGCGCTTGTGGGAATATCGGTTTGGGCAGAGATTGGCGCGCATCCGTTACAACTCACTGCGACGACCGCGCAAGGCGAAACGAGCGAGAGCACCGCGTGGATCGTAGTCGTCGGCGGCGGCTATCGCACTCAGTATATTTACACCGGCGGAATAAGGCGAACCACGACAGCGGAAGACCTGGCGCGCATTCAGGAGGAACGCGAAAAAACCACCGCGGCGTTTAATACTATCAGTCCCGCGCCGCTGTGGTCAGGAGCGTTTCTCTATCCATTGGCACACCGGCGAGTCACCGCGCCATTTGGAGACAGTCGTTCATACAATGGTAGACCGGTTAGCAGCTACCACGCGGGAATCGATTACGGCGCGTCAGCGGGCACCGCGGTTATGGCGGCGGCTACCGGGCAGGTCGTTCTGGCTGAAGATGACCTTTTCTACCACGGGGGAATGATTATTTTGCATCACGGGTTGAACGTTTTCAGCGCGTATTGTCATCTATCCAGCGTCGATGTGCAGGTAGGGCAAGTGGTCAACGCGGGGGACGTAATCGGCAAAGTCGGCTCAACCGGGCTTTCGACCGGCGCGCATCTACATTGGGAGATTCGCGTGGGGCAAACTCCTGTCGAACCTACCGAGTGGACGTATAAGGAATGGGAAATAGATGCTTAGATGGTGAGAGGTAAGATTGATGAGCGAAAGTAAACAATTTAACATTGTACTGCCGACGCCTTTACATCAGATCGTAACAGCGGTAGGCGAAACAGGTTACTATGAAAACTCCAATGAATTTATAACAGAAGCGGTACGAGTGCTTATAGCGGCGCGAAAAGATGTACGTATAGAAATAGCTTGCCGTCTGTATGCCAAAGAAGAAATTTCGTTGGGACGAGCTATGGAAATCGCGGGAGTGGATATAGAAAGGATGAAAGAGGAATTGCATCGACGCGGTATTCCCCGTACTGTATCCACAAGCTGGGAAGAAACTTATCGAATGGCACAATCCGCGATGGTAGTGCGAGAGCAATAATGATAAAGATTATCCTAGATACCGATTTTCTGAGTTCATTTCTCAAAATCGGACAGTTGGAGTTAGTCAGAGATTTCTATCAAGTCACTCAAGTATACATTACCCCATCTGTATATCGCGAAATTGGAAAAAGCGCGCTGCTTATGGAGCTAAAAAAACGAACATGGGTATGTATAGAAGCTGCCGATCAATTCATATGGCAGGACTTATTAACCGATGTCGATTTCGCGAAGTTAGGTCAAGGAGAACAAGAAAGTATTGCGTTGGCAAAGGGAAATCCCCCATCACAATTATTGATTAGTGATAACCGCGCACGTCAATTTGCGTTGTCTCAGCGAATTGTTGCATCAAATATCCCCGCGTTTCTATATGCTTGCAAACTTGTGCATCTTCTGGATAGAAATGATATAGAACAGATAATCGAAGATCTAAAACAAAAGGATTTATACGAATTCAAGCAAATCGAAAAGGACAAACTACTAAACTGAACATGAAAGACAAACTACTGAATATTTTGAAAATCATTATCAGTCTTGGGCTGATTATCTATCTGTTCAGCCGCGTGGATATGAAAGCGGTGGGCGCGACACTGGCGCGCGCCAACGTGCTTTATTTTATCGTCGCCCTTATTCTATATTTCGGCGCGGTTACGGTGGGATGTGTTAAGTGGAAATTACTGCTAAACGCGCAGGGGATTGAGGTGCCGTTCGTCAGCTTGTTATCTTTCACCTTTGTGGGGCTATTTTTCGGCAATTTCGTACTGCCGATTGTGGCTGGAGATGTGGTGCGAGGGTATGACTTGGCGCGGTACACCACGCGCGCCGCGGAGGCGGCAGTATCTGTGTTTGTCGATAAATTAGTAGGGTTAATCGCCTTCCTCATTGCCGCGACGGTGATGAGCTTGCTGGCGGTGTTCGTAGTCGAGCGCGCCGATTTGATGAACGTCGCGGTGATTATGAGCATAACCTGCGCGGTATTTCTCATCGGCTTCGCTTCTCTGCTCAGTCGGCGGCTGCGCGCTTTGGGAGAACGCATATTGCAATTGCCCGTACTCTCCATCGCGCTACCGCTATATCGCAAGCTATCTAACTCGCTTCAGGCTTATCGGCACAATTACTCGGTGTTGGGGCAAGCTACGCTAATCTCACTGACGGTCATTCTCATCACCAATGTAGTGAATTATCTGCTCTTCGCCGCGGTCGCCCATCCCATCCCCTGGTTCTATATCTTCCTATTCAACCCGATGGCGGCGTTCGCGCCGATTCTCATTCCATCATTGGGCGGCTTAGGCGTGAATCAGGGCGTGTACCAACTCCTATATAGCACCATCGGCGGAGTTGCCCCCGCCGATGTGACGCTGTCCGCCGCGTTGCTTATGCAGTTAATAATCTATCTCTCTAGTTTGCCCGGTGGATTGCTCTGGTGGCGCGGTAAGCAGCCCAAAAACCAAAAATCCGCGTGATACCGCAGAGAACGCGGAGTTATATTCACGTTACTCGCGTTCATTACTATTCAGTAGAGGTCATCAGGGTTGTTCCTAAATAAGTTTTGGGACGGGTAAACTGGCTTTCGGGACGCGGATTCGCGCGGATTTTCAGGATCTAAGCTATCTATCCGCGTGAATCCGCGAAAATCCGCGTCCTATTTTCTGTTCAGCCTACGCTAAATTGACCAAGTATTCGCATCACTCCGCCGACAACTCCCAAACTTCGAGATTATCGAACGCGACATGCACATTTGGTTCTTCATTCGCGCCGGCTATCAAGCCAATGTCACCAGAGACAAAGGTATCGTCCGTCACCGTCACCAAATGATGTCCATTGACATATAGCTCAATCCTATCACCGCGACACATCACCTCGATATGGTTGAAGTTCTCGCCCTGATTGATATGTTCCGTCGCGGTCCAGCTAATTATATCCACCCACTCATCATCGACGTATTTACCGAGAATGTAGTAACCATCGCCCGAAATATCGAACTCGTAGAAGTTCGCCACATCTTGATAGCGAAACTGCACGCCATAACTGTTATCATCAGAGCCGCCCATCTGCTGGGCATCGACAACCAACACAAAATCGGAGAATTCATATCCCGCGTTGCTCCATGACAGATAATTGCTCTCCTTTATAAGCAGATGGAACCAGCCATCCTCATGCCACGCGGCAGCCCATTCATCATCGTAAGTATCCCAAATGCCATCGTCGCGGTCGAAATCATCGGAGAAGATAATCGCGTCGGCAGGCGCGGGGGGCACCGGCGTAATATCGAATGCCGCGGGAGTTGGAGTTGTCACTTTATCGGTGTAGTAGATGAAAAAGCCCCCCATCGAGGCACAACAGCAGCAGCCTAAAATCGCCAAAACTCCCACCGCTAATACAATCCACAACCACGCGTTAGATTTGTTCTCCGATGGTTCAGGAGCAGAAACCGCGTCAGATAATTTCTTGGTTACAATTTTGTCATTCATTAGTTCTCTCACTTTCTCCACTATGAAAAATTAACCACTAAGAACATTAAGTGTTTTTTGCCTAATAATACCCATACGCGGTCAAAAATTATCATTTAAGGCAAAAAGGGTCAACTCAGATTCGTGGGGTAGATTATGATAAGCCGTGCTACCACGCGGTGTGTAATGCCTCCGTAGGGCGGCTTTCTTAGCCGCCGTTTTAGATCATTATCACCCATAACGGCAGGTATGGAAACCTGCCCTACCCCACAAATCCGCGTAGAACCAGGCAAAAATAGCCTTAGTGCTCTTTGTGTCCTTTGTGGTTGATAGGTCTACATTAGGGACTGAATGCCGACCGCTAATAGCTGAATGCTTACCTTGATTATACCACCTAAACGATTCCTTTGGCAAAATCCCCAATAGCACAGAGAATTATGCGCTTCGATATTTTCACTTTATTCCCCAATATGTTCGCGAACCCCTTCGGAGATGGCATCATCAACCGCGCCCAAGAAGCGGGGCTGATCTCCATCGCGCTGCACAACATTCGCGACTACACTACCGACAAGCACCATATTACCGATGATACGCCCTACGGCGGCGGTGGCGGTATGGTGTTGAAACCTGATCCCATCTTTCGCGCCGTCGAAACTGTGCTGGAGATCGACGCGGCGGAAAACCTGACCGCGCCCGCGCCATTACCGATTATCCTGCTCAGTCCCCAAGGGCGCGTGTTTAATCAGCACATCGCGCGCGAACTGGCTCATTATTCGCGTTTAGGGCTCATCTGCGGACGCTATGAGGGCGTGGACGAGCGCGTGCGGCAGTATCTGGCGACCGACGAGATCTCCATCGGTGATTATGTGCTGACGGGCGGCGAAGTTCCAGCAATGGTGATCGTGGAGACGGTGGCGCGCTTGATACCGGGCGTGCTGGGCGATCCCGGCGCGACGTTTGAGGACTCACACACCGCGCACCTATTGGAATACCCCTGTTACACGCGCCCGGCAGAGTTTCGCGGACATAGCGTGCCAGATGTATTGTTATCCGGCAACCACGCGGAGATTGCCAAATGGCGGCACCGCGAATCACTGCGCCGGACTTGGGAGCGTAGACCCGATCTGCTGGAGCTGGCGGAATTATCGGCAGCCGACCGCGATTTTTTGGCATCGCTGGAAGCTGATGATGGCTAAAATAGCTTTCATTCAATGTCATACGCGTTCATCTGGTGTTCTTTGTAGTAAATAGGACTTACGCAAAACCGCACTATAACTAACCGCAGAGAGCGCAGGGGACGCG
>CAZSIG010000233.1:0-6363 GCA_964606195.1 uncultured Anaerolineales bacterium | reverse complement strand
CAATAACGCGAATACGGCGGAGCGCGGCGCGGAGTTGATTGGGGAGATCGTGAAACGTGAAATATAATCATAAGTTCGCAACGCGTTTCACGTTTTAAGAAGTGATTGTGCAGGGCTTTCTCAAAATGTCATGCTGAGCGCAGCGAAGGGTGACATGTAATACAAGCGGCGCGACTTTGAGGAAGCCCTAGTGATTGTGAAGGACGCGACAGTGGAAACAATGACAGAATTACCATATTACGCCACGTTTCAGAGAGGGGACCGCATCGGGCAGATGTTTGAAGTCCACGATATTCTGGGCAAGGGGGGGTATGGCGTAGTTTATCTGGTTTATTGCTTCGAGACGAACGCGGTCTACGCGCTGAAAACTTTTCGCGAGGATTATACGCATAAGCTCAAAGTGCGAGAGAAGTTTCGCCGAGAGGCTAATCTGTGGATCGATTTGGGGCAGCATCCTTTTGTGGTACAGGCGCATCTGGTGGTCGAGATCGCGGGTAGACTCTTTATCGCTACAGAGTATATCGCGCCGAACGAGCAGGGGTTTAATCGACTGTCGGACTATCTCAAGGAACAGCCGCCCGCTTTGGCGCAGAGTTTGCGTTGGGCGATCCAGTGCTGTTATGGCATGGAATACGCTTATGCTAAAGGTATTCACAGCCACCGCGATATTAAGGCGAAGAATATCATGATCGCGAGGGATGGAACAGCGAAAATCACCGATTTCGGTTTAGCTGGAGCTTTGGATGGTGACGGTAAAGTGTTCGGCACGCCCGCGTATATGCCGCCGGAGCAGTTCGAGGACATTGCGCGGTGTGACGAGCGCAGCGACATCTACAGTTTCGGCGTGGTGTTGTACGAGATGGCGACAGGCGGCGCGAGACCGATAGAATTGCCCCCGCACGATTACAGTTCGACAGCGGGAAGTCGGCAATTTTGGCGAGAGACGGCGCGGCGGCATCGCGAAGCGCCGATACTCGAATTTGATTCTCCGTTGTATCCCATCGCGCGGCGTTGTCTGGAAAAAGAACCGGCTGACAGGTACACGAGTTTTGCGGAACTGCGAGCGGAGTTGGAGAAACTGCTTCAGCGCCAGACGGGGGAGACCATTCTCGTGCCGAATTTACGGGAACAAGAAGCCGCGGATTGGAATAATCGCGGCTGTAGCCTGAACAGCTTGGGGCGTTATGAGGAAGCGATGCGGTGTTTTGATCGCGCGTTGGAGCTTAACCCGGAGTACGCGGGAGCTTGGAACAACAAAGGCAACAGCCTGAATAATTTATGCCGTTTTGAGGAGGCGTTACGCTGTTTCAACCGCGCCACCGATCTTGACGCCGCCGATGCCGCGATCTGGAATAATCGAGCGATTACTCTGGACAATCTGGGGCGTTTCGAGGAGGCGTTGCGGTGTTTCGACCGCGCTATTGAGGTGGATGCGCAGTTTGTACCCGCGTGGTACAATAAGGGACTTAGTTTATTCAGCATGGGCTATGACGAAGATGCAATCGGTTGTTTGGATAGAGTGCTGGAGTTGGATCCGCAGAACGCCACCGCGTGGAACAATAAGGGGTTGATTTTGAAGAACTTGGAGCGCGACGGGGACGCTATCGCGTGTTTCAACAGATCGCTCAAAATTGACCCCGCCAGCGCGGCGACTTGGAACAATGGCGGGTTGATTATGGCGAAGTATGGCTACGAGGAGGCGATCGTCTGTTTTGGCAATGCGATCAGGATAGACCCGGGAAATGTTGCGGCGTTGAAGAACGCGGGGTTGATGCTGGATAATTATGATGTCTATGAAGAGACGCTGGCTTCCAGCGCAGTGATGGTGCATAAGTTTTTGTAAGTGAGTAAAGCGTAATGCCGGCTATGGAGCAACACGCTAGGGATAAAATATATAGCGAAAATAAAAAACTGTTAAAGGAGACTAGAAGTAATGTCGCGTAAGATATTGACTATATTAGAGATAATGCTACTGCTTTTGTTGATTATCGGGGGCTGGGCGGTACTGCAATTTACCCCAGTGGTGTTGGTCCCGAGGACGGCGGAGGTCAGCACTCCGCCTACCGCGCTATGCACACCGAGCGCGTTGCCTACGCCGGTCATCATTACTGCGCAGGAGGTGACGACTGTACAGGGAGAACAGATGTTAAGTTTGGAACTCCATCTGAACATCTCACCTGATACGCCGCCAGTAACCCAGGTTATTTACTACTCATGGGTGACCACTGATGATTCCAACGAGATGACTACCTCCTTTTGGCGCGCAGATGTACAAGATATTACTCATAAGCAAATAATTACTACACTGGACAATATATTGAGGACTGTGATATATAGTACAGTAAGATTACTAGTGGAGGTTGGAAACTATGTGGAGCAAGATGCTAACTATTATAGCTTTACTAACGTTCTTGGTGATTGGGGGTAGTTGTGCAGTGCCTGCGCCTACGCCGGGGGTGTTTGATCGGGTAGAAACTGTGGTAGGTACACCAACGGAGCGCCCGACTTTGGACATGATTCCCGGGGCGACCGCCGTGCAGCCCACGCCAAGCGCGGAGCCTGCGCCGGCTATCATCACCGCGTCGGAGGTGACTACGGATGAGGGCACGCAAGTGCTGAGTTTGGAACTTAGTTTGAACATTCCTTCGGAAGTACGATATATTGAAGAAATTATTTACTACTCAGTAGAAAAGCCCTCGACGGGAGAGCAAAAGCAAACTACTTTTTGGCGCGCGAAAGTGCAGGATGTTAATGATCGGCGAGTCATTGCTGAGATTCCATACGCTCGCGATCTAGTTCCTGAGCAGGCCATACTATCCCCAAATAAACAGTGGATTGCTTATGGATTAGCTTATGATGCTTACCTTGATTTAGAGATACTAAACCTTGATGGAAAAAAACATCGGCAATTGGATACTAGGATAGATGCTCTACGAAATGTTCAGGCATTTCTGTGGACAGCGGATAGTTCTAGCCTAGTTTACACTAAAAAGGATGACCATGCTTCTCACTCAGCAGTTTATCGTGCGCGAATTGCTACTGGAGCTATTGAATTGCTGTGGATTGAAGATGGTATTATTCTGCCACTAGGATTATCCCGCGATGATCTAAATCTTTATTATGCTTGGTATCAATGGGGTTCTAAGAAAATATTCATCAAAGAATTTAACTTTGCCCAAGAGCAAAATCGTATTCTTACCATCATTGAAGGAGATCGCCGATTGAATTATGGCGCGTTATCTCCTGATAAACAGCAAATTGTTGTGAATGTCGGAGACAAACCGTACAACACTTTCGTCATATCCATTGATCTAGAGAAGATGAATATGGTAACTAATAATCTTCGATACGATTATCTGGTCTGGACTCCTGATGGTCAAAACCTTGTCGCTGGTAATGATAAGTTTCTTTCATGGTCCCCTGATGGCAAATATCTGGCTTATAGGCGAGTGTTTCACTCCGAAATCCAAAATGGTTATGTTGCTGCTGAGTATTTGGTAAATCTGGAAGATGGCGTGACTCAACAATTTCCTAAAACCACTTTCGGTGTAGCTGGGTGGCTGGAGAGGTAGGCGATGACCAAAACTACAATCCGTGAAATGGCATTTGCTGGCGTAGTATGGAGTATCTTGCTGATAATGTTGTCTTGGTTCTTGACAACGACTGGCTCGCGAGCTGTCTTTGCGCAGATAGCTACACCTACTTCGTGTCCGCTTGATTCTGGATGTGTGAGGCCCAATGTGTGTGCGTTTCTCGCGCCTACGCCCACCGCGATTTTACCATTGGCGGGTACACAACCCGTTATATCTACAATTGCTACAACGATGGCACAGGAAGCAACTTCTAGAAACTGGGCTGATTGGGTGCTCAAGACTGTGGGCAGAGTAGAGAGTGATTGGACACAGTTTGACGACCATGGGTGTACACTTATTGGGCGACATTCTTGTGACTATGGCATAATGCAAATCAATTGGGTTCACTACGACGATAGTTACGATGGTATGATGATTTTTCCCAACGTTGCCTGTGATCATGCCCATAATGTCACTATGGGCGCGGCTATACTAAATTCCAAGCTCAATCAATCAACTTCTCCGCGCGTTAATGATGGAGATTTGAGTCCTACGGGGGCAGCGATTAATTGGTATCTAAAATTGTGGGCATACAATGGCTTTTCTTCTAATAACAATCCTGCTAATGACAGCTTTGACCCTGCTCGGAGATGGATAACAACTGGGGAACAAGTGTATGCATTTCCGTACCAGGAAACAATACTCTACACCGCGCGCTACTCGTCTTGTATCCAGAACGAGTGTTGGTCATCCATCGGTGAATTTCCTCTTCCTGACGACGCCCTATTCGCCGCCGAACTTGCGCCCTCCCACGACCTTCTCATCTTCCCCATCACCACCACCTCATCGTGTGGCGGCTCCGTGGATTTCCACTTCATGCTTGCTACCACCGCGGCGGTCACCACCACGATCTCCATCACTAACGCTGATGGCGCGACGGTGCGCACATTGGTCAATACGCGGCAATGGGATGGACAGGATACAGGGGGAACTCAGGTGCCTGATGGTAATTACGACTACACTATCGCGGTGCGGAATATCACCGGCACCCGCGTAGGGTTACAGAGTAGTGCGCTTACTATTGAATATGTGGACTGCCAGATTTACCTGCCTATGATTCTGAAAGGTTGGCCGCCGCTGCCGCGACCGCCAACCTTGTATCCAATCGATAATGCGGATAGCGATGGGCACTACTCTGTCATTTGGAGTGTAGCGGAACGCGCGGAGAACTATCTGCTGGAGGAGGATGATAACGCGGCTTTCAGCAGTCCTGTAGGGGTATTTTTTGGCGCAGATACTACCACCAATATCACTGGCCGAATTCCGGGGACGTATTACTACCGCGTCAAAGGGCGTAACAGTTGTGGCGACGGTCCCTGGAGCGTGCCACAGGCCGTGACCGTATTGCCGCCGACTCCCACACCTACCGATACCCCGGTACCTACCCCAACAGCGACGCCGTGGCCCGCAGGGATCTACGGCATGGTGACTTATCACGGTATGCCGGTGAGTGGAATCGGAGTTGGACTAGCGCGGTGGGAGGGCGATGTGTGGAACTATTTCCGCGAGGTAGTTGCAGACGACCAAGGGCGATATGCTTTTCGGGACCAACCTGGCTGGACCGGGCAAGATTACGCGGTGTTCTTCCTTAATGAGCGTCAAGCTACGCCTACCAACCTGTATTTGGAGCAGTGGCGCGGCCCTGTTGTTTCTGCCTATACTATGGGGACTACGATCAGCGGCGGCAATGGTGAGCTGCGCAATATTCAATTGCTCGCCCTGGTGGCGGGCGCGACAGAGAGTTTTCCCGTCACGTTCCAGTGGCAGACCCGCAATATAGCCTCCGAACAGTATAAATGTTGTCTCTACGATGAGACGGACACATCATTTGGTTTATGTACATCATCCCTCGCGGCAGGAACGGCGACTGTAGGTCAACATGATGATATAGAATTAGGTCATCAGTACGTGTGGACAATACAGGTAGAGGGAAATGAGGGGAGTGTAGGCTGGGCTTACGAGGCGCGCCCCATTATCTTCACCGGTAGTAGCTTAACGGGAGACGCGACAGAGACGGTAGCGGAAGTAATTCCATTGAAAGAAGAACCGTTCTCAGAAGTTATCATTAAGTGGGAATAACTATGACAGAACTTACGCCACTGTTCGATATTTATATCAATGGGGAAGCGATTCCCTCAGAATTGATGCGGAATATCATCGAGATCGTCGTGGACGACAGCTTGTATCTGCCGGATATGTTTACCTTGCGCATCGATGATGAAACTCTGCGCTGGATCGACGCGGATATTTTAGCGGTCGGCACAGAAGTGCAAATTACCGCGATCGGCGCCAGCGGGGGAACGCAGTCTGGCGCGACGGGACAGTTGATCAAGGGGGAAATCACCGCATTGGCGCCGCATTTCGACCGCTCCGGTGAAGCGACTTTGGTAGTGCGCGGTTACGACCGCTCGCACCGGTTACATCGCGGTAAAAAATGCCGCTCTTTTTTGAATTCTACCGATAGCCAAATTGCCGAGAAGATCGCGCGCGAGCTACAATTGGATTCGCAGATAGACGCGACGACTATCGTGCACGATTATATCTTTCAGGATAATCAAACTGACTTGGAATTTTTGCAGATGCGAGCACAGCGGATTGGCTACGAGGTGTTCGTCAAGGGCAAGATGCTGCATTTCGTCAAGCGTGAGGAGGAGCAAGATGAACCGCCAGAGTTGATCTGGGGTAGAGATTTGCTCGATTTTCGCCCGCGCCTGACGACCATGCAGCAGGT
>CAZSIG010000232.1:0-6416 GCA_964606195.1 uncultured Anaerolineales bacterium | reverse complement strand
TGTAAGTCCTACAAAGGAGAGGCATGTCAATAAAATCGGAAATTGAGCATAAATGGCTTGAGGAAACGCTGGTTGCCACTACGCGGCTCAACTTGAAGAGGCGTGAAGAACTTGAGCCACTACTGGATGAATTGGCGCGGCATATTCCCGAAGAGTATATCGCGGGGCCAGCCTTCTGTATCTTCTACTTCGTTTCCAGCGTCACTGAGGGCTACGACGCGGAGATAGGTTTTCCGGTCACTCGCGCGGTAGAAACGGATATGGTTACAACTAGAACCTTACCCGAAATGGAGGTTTTGTCGCTCAGAGACTCAAGTGAAAATTTGCAGGAGACCTACGGAAAGCTCTACGGTTACGCCGCGGAGCATGGTATCATCTCGGACGAGTTTTGCCGCGAGGTTTATTCGAATGCGAATGATGAGGGGAAACGCGAGGTTGAATTGCAATTTGTCGTGCATAATTGGAACGAATTGTTAGCCCAAAATTCGGAGCGCGTTCTCGGTGAAGAGGCTAAACGGCAGATCATGCAAGGTAGCGAGGAATTGACCGTCGATTCATCCGTAGCGGAACGCTTCCAATGGGTCAAAGGCGTGATGGAACAATTGCGGCGCTTGGCTGATGAAAACGAGCAGTACGACATTCTGTCGATGTGTGCTCATGTTTTCCCCGCGAGCCAAATCGAGAAACTGCGTCGCGTCTATGAGGGCGCGCATAAACGCACGGGAGATATGCTAAAGGCGGTCGACGCGGTCATCGTTTTCATGGGGAATGACTCAGGTTGGGGCGAACGACCGCGCCGCGAAGGGAGAGTCATCTATTCAGCTAAGCGTCCTCGCGATCCTGAAGGCTACGAAAAAGCGCGTAATGAGTCAGAGAGGCGAAAGGCGTATTGTTTTTGTCCACTCGTACGCGAGCATCTGGATGAAGGTATGCCGCGCGCGTTTTGCTACTGCGGCGCGGGATGGTTTCGGAGACAATGGGAAGGGGCTATCGGCAAGCCGGTCACGGTGGAGATTGTCAAATCGATTTTGGCGGGCGATGATCTGTGCGAGTTCGCGGTTCACTTGCCCGATGGAGAGTGATTTGACGTTAACCTTTTTTCATAATACAATTCTCTGTATAGATATATATCTATACGAACGCAAATTTAGAAAGGGGTAAACCAAAAATGAAAGTTGTTGCTTTTAATGCTAGTGCTCAAAAGGATGGGAATACTGCGCTTCTTATCAATCGTGCCCTCGCCGAATTACAAAGCGAAGGCATCGAGACTGAGCTTTTCCAGCTCGCGGGCAAGAAGATTCGGGGGTGTGCCGCTTGTAGGAAATGTTTCGAGAACAAGGATCAGCATTGCGCGGTGAAGAATGACATTCTAAATGGATGTATCGACAAGATGCTCGAAGCGGATGGAATTATTTTAGGATCGCCCACTTATTTCGCGAATGTCAGCACAGAGATGAAGGCGTTGATCGATCGCGCTGGATTTGTGGCTATCGCGAATGGGCATATGTTCAAACGCAAGGTGGGCGCGGCGGTGGTTGCAGTGCGCCGCGCGGGGAGCATTCACGTTTTCAATTCCATCAATCACTTTTTCCTGATTAACCAAATGACCATTCCCGGATCGGCATATTGGAATATGGGATTCGGTCTTCAGAAAGGGGATGTAGAACACGACAAAGAAGGTATGAGGACTATGAAAGTGCTGGGGGAAAATATGGCTTGGCTGTTAAAGAAGCTGCATAGCTAAGACTACCCGCTCAGTGTGATAAGATAAATACAGGGGGACACCGCGCGGTGTCCCCTTTGTGCTTTTCGTCATATTCGTGTTCTATCTATGCCGAGTACGCGGTGTGACCAATTTGTTTCATTATAGGATATATGATATACTATATGCAGTAGTTAGCAATTATTGAGGAGATAAACCATGAGAAAGATAAGATCACCCAAACTCATTATTTTTTTATGGTTCATGGGAATTGTTCTCGCGGCGTGCTCGAGCCCCGGCAACTCTGACGGGGAGAGCATTCCTACAGCCCCAACTGGTAGTTTCACAGTGACCCCACTTTCTACTGGCGCGAGTGATGCGAATCAAGAAGCGGTTCTTATTGTCAGCAGCGATTATGAGCCTTACACCTCATCAGAAGGGAACGGCTCTGGCGTTGTCCTAGAGGTTATAGAGCAAGCATTTGCCGCGACGGATGTTGAAGTGAGATTTGACTTCTTTCCTTGGAAACGCTGCGAACTGTATGTGGAACGCGGCGAGGCGTTCGGTGCGGCGCCGTACTTTAAGACTGAGGAGCGGCTTGAAAAATATGATTTCTCCGACGCGATAGTTTACTCCTCTAATAGATTTTTTTACAATAAGGAGAAATTCCCCAATGGGTTTACATGGGATACCCTTGAGGATTTTCAAGGATACTCAATGGGCGGTACACTGGGGTATTGGTACGTCCCCGCGTTTGAGCGCGTTGGTTTAGCGATCGATTTTGCCGCTTCAGATAAACAAAATTTAGCTAAACTTATTAGACAACGCATCGATTTCACAGTCATCGATGAATTAACCGGAATGCGAATCTTGCGCGAAGATTTCGCGGAGGATATGGATAAAATTGGGATGCTGGAAAAACCGGAGAGCTTCATCAAGTTTTACTTGCTTATCTCGCGAACTTACCCAAACTCCGAGACCTTGACAGAAAAACTAAATCGCGGCTTGAGTATTATCAAGGAGAATGGAACATATCAGGAAATTTTGCAGCAGTATAACATACCTGATAACTATGCCGTTCCGTAAATTGGGAGAGAATGGGGTGTAAGAGATTCTGGAGGACACCGCGCGGTGTCCTTTTGTATTTTGGATATCATTTCTCCAGAATCATTGATAGTCAGTACTTACGCAGTTTCAAGATTATTTTACCGCAGAGGACGCGGAGAGCGCGGAGTTTTCTGGATAGTTTCTTGTCGCGCGGTGAATATGAATTTGCTGAGTGTTTTTTGACCGCGTATGACCGTTAATAAACGCTTTTCTTAATCTTCTCCGCGTCCGCAGCGTTCTCGGCGGTTAATCACTACATGGTCTGCGTAAGTCCTGGATAGTAATGGGAGGTTTTTATTGTCTATCATCAAGTTTGTGGCATTTTTCTTTATTGGCATACTGGCGGGTTCAATGATTACCGCGCAGAGCGTCCTGAACTCAACGCTTGGCAGGCGTGCCGGCAACTTCGGCGCGGTTCTCATTCTCACACTAGTAAGCATCGTAGTTCTGATAGCCATAGTCCTGTTTTTTCCAAGTACAGCCAACTTTCGCGACATTCCGGGCTTATCGGAGTGGCATCTTTATCTCGGAGGAGTGTTGGGCGTGGGAATTCTCGCGACACCGATCTTCTTGATTCCGCGCATTGGCGCTACCTTGACGCTGACCGCGCTGGTCACAGGGCAGTTACTCCTTGCGTTGCTAGTGGATCATTTCGGACTTTTTGCCTCACCGCGCATAGAGGTGAATTTGGAACGATTGCTCGGCGCGGTGCTGGTTGTGGCTGGAGCTTTTCTAGTAAGTCGATAGTTGGAGTTTGGAATTGAAGAGCTATGACTGAATTCGTAGAACTAAAAACAGAAACTGAGTGGCTTAAAGCACTGCCGATTTTAGCGCAGTTGTATCCGTATCTTACAAAAGATTATTTTTTGGCAACTATGGCTGAAATAACCGCGCGCGGTTATCATCTGTTCGCCCTGAAGCAAGATGACGCTGTTTTGTCCGTAATCGGAGTACAAGAGTTGATTATTCTCTCATCAGGACCACTGCTATGGATTATCGATTTTGTCACAGACGAACCGCATCGGCATCGCGGTTATGGTCGCCAGTTACTGGAATACGTTGATGAATATGCTGCGCAACGCGGTTATGAACAGGTTCGCGTCCACTCCAGCTTTCCACGCCAGGCAGCTCATAGGTTGTTTGAGAAACATTTAGGCTTTCAGAAATGGGCTTTCGTATTTCGCAAATTCTTGGACATGAATTCTGTGAAACGTGAGGCGTAATGGTTGATCCTCGTTAAAACCTAGTTATACTTGTGCTTTTCAACTTTTTAGCATATACTAGATTGAATTTCACGCATCTGTTTCACTATATTAGGAGAATCCCCATGAAAAGTTATCCTTGGCTCAAGTATGTTTTCATCATCGGCGCGGTTTGCCTTATAGGTGGACTCTCATTGCTACAAGTACAGGCTTGGCCTTCCAAGCCGGCACCTCCTGCGCCCCACGCGACACTCCCCACCGCCTTTACCTATCAAGGGCAGTTGAGTGATAATGGCGCTCCGGCCTCGGGCGACTATGATTTCCAGTTCACGCTCTACAACCTTGAAACGGGGGGTACCCCTTTGGTCGGTACCACACCTCTCACCCACACCGCGGTGACGGTCTCGCAAGGACAATTCACTGTTCAACTTGATTTTGGAGATATCTTTGAGAACCAACAACTCTTCCTGGAAATCGCGGTGCGCCCCAGTGGCACCACTCAGGACTTTACCACACTCACTCCCCGCCAGCAGATCACTCCAGCTCCCTATGCCCGTTATGCACTACAAGCCGCTAACGCCACCGCTGCCCAAAGTGTCCCCTGGAGCGGGGTGAGCGATAAACCTACTAAGCTATTTCAGCGGAGCATCTACGTACCCGCGGGCGCGCTTAACTATACCTCAGGCTCAGACTTGAGCGCGGCGCGTAACGGCCTCAGATGGCCCAACACTGACCAACTTGGCGGCTTTGGCGTTCCCCAACCTCCTGATTGGGACCGCTCCACTCCCTTCACTGTCACCCTTTACTTTGCTTTACAAATCACGGACAGTCCAGGCTATGTCCGCTGGCGTTTGCATGCTGGTACCAGCAATCTCAACTTGCCTGTCGATTACCCTGATTCAGGCTGGGATCAGATCACCTACTCCGCCGAACAAGACGCGCCGCTGCTCGGCTATGGTGATGCTGGTGGTCATTTTTACTTGATGAAAGAACAGTCGTGGGTCTCCATTTGGAGTTCTACTTACCAAACTTGGTACTTTGGCTCCGGCGTGACTACCAATAATGACTTCTATGACGACCCCATGTGGTATTTCTACTTTGAGCGCGGAGCCGCAGCCGGCAATGGCGAAACCTACACCGGTGATATGTATGTCGTCGCGGCTGAAGTTACATATACCGCGGTCCAGTAATGGGTAACCCCGAGGTGATGCCATGTCTCAACCACGCGTAAACTTGATCTTGGTACTGCTAATTACGTTGTTTGTGATGACCGGATTATTAGCTGTCGCGTCCTCGAATGGATATAATATCGATCGATGGACTCTGAATAACGGCGGTGGTACAAGTGCTGCAGGGCAATATTACCTCGTCGGCACGGTCGGGCAACCCGATGCCGACACCGCGATGACTGGCGGAACGTATCGTCTGACCGGTGGCTATTGGGGAGCAGTAGGTAACTATAAGATATTTTTGCCTTTGATACTACGTTAGCCATTCACCGCGAGGTAAAACACCTGCGCGGACATTCGTATCATACCTCTCTCATAGGCGTGCTCCTGAGTACGCGAATAGAACAGAGCAATGCCTGTCACATTCAATGTGACAGGCATTTTGTTTGTAATCCATCTAAACTTATATTCATTCTTTGTTTTTTACATCTCTTTGTGGTAAAATTGTAAACTAGGACTTACGTAAAGCCGCACTATAATTCACCGTAGAGGGCGCCGAGGACGCAGAGAAGAGAAAGCATAAAAAATTTTCGCGGTTGTAGGCGCTCGTCAACGTTCATTAAAAGTCATTTTCGCTATGCTGATAGAGCCCTACCTTCAAACCTCAGCGTTCTCCGCGCCCTCGGCTAAATTATCACTTTCATTCGAATATTGATGAACACAAAAAACTGTAACTCCAAATGGGACGCAAAGGCGCGCGAGTTTCGGACATACTCCGAGACGCCTATTGGGCGTGTTCGGTTCCTGCTGATTTCCGAAACATTAGAAAGCCACCTACCACCCGCGCCGTTGAACGTGCTCGAGGTCGGGTGTGGCTTGGGGCAACTGGCCTGTTTTTTGGCGGAACGCGGCGATACGGTAACTGCGGTCGATTACGCGCCGACGATGCTGCGCCTCGCCGCCGACCGCGCCGCCACTTTATCTCTACAGACTCGGACGCGCCTCGACTTGCGCCAGATCGACATCGCTGCCCTCCCCGAACATTTTTCCCCCGCCAGCTTCGACCTGCTCGCGGCGCACACTGTCTTGGACTATCTACCTGAGCCGAAAGTGATCCTGTCACGGTTACGGGAATTACTCAAGCCGGGGGGCATCCTCTCCCTCGCGTCTATTGGCATGACCGCGAGTTGACCATCGCGGATTTGCCCGATTTGGACGAAAAAAGTATACTAGAGA
>CAZSIG010000231.1:0-6430 GCA_964606195.1 uncultured Anaerolineales bacterium | reverse complement strand
GCTTTACGCCTGCGCTGACCGCGCCAAACGAGTAAGTTATTTAATTCACGATCCTAAGGGGAAATGGATAATGCAACCTACGCGTAGAATTAACCATATCTTTCAATCTGACGGGCGCGCCCTGATCGTAGCGATGGATCACGGGCTGATAGACGGCCCGTGCAAAGGGTTAGAGCGTCCCGCAGAAACTATCGCGAGGATAGTCGCGGGTGGCGCGGACGCGGTGCTCACTTCCTATGGGCTAGCGCGGCGATTCGCCCGTGAATTGGCGCCGGTCGGACTGATCTTGCGCGGTGACGGCGGCGCGACCAGCATGAGCGTAAATCCCGGACCGGGCGCGTTATTCTTTGGCATCGAAGAGGCGCTACGCTTGGGTGCGGACGCGATTGCCGTCTCTGCCTATCCGGGTTCGGCAGATGAAGTGGCGTCGTTGGAAAATCTGGCAACGATGACCAGCGCGGCGCATGCGTGGGGATTGGCGGTGTTGGGTGAGATGGTGCCGGGCGGTTTCGACAGCGCGCCGAAGTATCGCACGCTGGATAACATCGCTTTGGCAGTGCGCGTCGGCGCGGAGTTGGGCGCGGATATTATCAAAACACCCTACGCGGAGGGATTCGAATATGTGACGGACACCTGCTATGTGCCGGTGGTCATCTTAGGAGGCGCCAAACGCGGCAACGAGCGCGATATGTTAGCGCAAATCAAAGCGGCGGTGGACGCAGGAGGCGCGGGAGTTGCCATCGGACGCAATATCTTTCAGGCAGATGACCCCGCGGCGATGACCGCCGCGATATCGGCTATAATCCACGAGAAGGCGTCGGTTGAGACCGCGTTGGCTATGCTTGAGGAATAGTGGCGCGGTCTTTTTTAGTGGTGAGAGGAGGTGGTGTAAAAAACAATAAGTATTGATGGTAAGTTACAGGAAGGATAATTCACCAATTTGTAGTTAGTTAGAAGAAGGAGAGAGAAGATGTTTAGAAATAAAAATAGCAACATTGCTGCGGTGCTTGTCAGCATAATCGTTATTCTGGCTTTGGCAGCCTGTGCCGCGCCGACTCCGCAAGTTATTGAGAAGGAAGTAGTGGTTGAGAAAGTTGTTAAAGAGACAGTCGTAGTAGAGAAAGAAAAGATCGTGGAGAAAGAGGTCGTTCAGACTGTCGAGGTGGAGAAAGAGGTCGTAGTCGAAAAAGCGGCAGGTTCGCCCCTAGAAGGTACTCATATGAAAGTCGCGGCGGTCTTTCCCGGTCCCGTGAACGACGCGGGGTGGACAACCTCTGCCTACTTGGGTTTGGTCGCGCTGCGCGATAAATACGGCTACGAGATCGCCTACTCCGAGCGCGTCGCGGTCGCAGATGCGGCGCAGATAATGCGCGAATACGCGGAGGCGGGCTACGATGTGGTTTTGGCACACGGCTTCGAGTATGCCGACCCGATTTACGAGGTCGCGCAAGAATACCCCGACACCAATTTCATTCAAAACAACGGTTCCGCGGATGATCTGGAGAACCTGTACACCATCACCTTCTCCGCGGGCGAGGGCGGTTACTTCATGGGCAGATTGGCTTGCCAAATCACCGAAAGTGGCAAGGTCGCTTACATCGCGGGTACGGAGTTCCCCATTCTCTCACATCACATGAAGATGTCGCGACAGGCTTGTGAGGATATTGGCAAGGGTGACGTGGAAGTCATTGAATCCTACGTCGGCGCGTGGGACGACCCCGCCAAGGCGAAAGAGTTGGCGGCAGCAGCTATCGAGCAAGGCGTCGACGTGCTGATCCTAGAGGCTGACGCGGGCGATCCGGGCACTGTCGAGGCGGCAAAAGAGGCGGCGGAGGCGGGCAAGTATATTCGCGTTATCTCTTGGGTTAAAGACAAGAATTATCTCGCGCCGAACATCGTCATCGGTGGGTGGGAAGAGCGCGTCCCGCGTAACATCGAGTACTGTGTCGAGAAGATCGCTAAGGGTGAACCCGGCGGGCATTTCGCCATTGGCTTGGAAGAGGGCGCGGTGGCGCTCAATCCTTTCTACGGGCTAGTGTCGCCGGAAGTTGAGAACGATATCGTAACCACGTTGCAAAAATACATGGAAGACCCCGGTTCACTGCCGAACCTCGAAGTTCGTACTGACTTGTAACAAAATGACGTAGTGCGAGATAGGGGCGAACACGCGTGTTCGCCCCTATCTCTATAAGGAGCCAAAACTGTGACCGAACTCCTTAGATTAGAAAAGATCCGCAAAACATTCCCCGGCGTGATCGCCAATGACGATGTGAACTTGGAAATTCGGCGCGGCGAAATTCATGCCTTGTTGGGCGAGAACGGCGCGGGTAAAACCACATTGATGAACTGTGTCTACGGCGTTTATAATCCTGACAGCGGCGAGATTATCTGGAAAGGAGAACCGGTAGAGATTCATCAAGCCCGCGACGCGATTGCATTGGGTATTGGCATGGTTCATCAGCACTTCATGCTCGTGCCGCCGCTGACGGTGGCGGAAAACGTGGTATTAGGATTGCCATCATCTCGCGAGCCGCTGCTCGAACTCAAGGTCGTCGAACAGAAGATACGCGATATTGGAAAGCAATATGGGTTGCATGTCGATCCGCAGACGAAAATCTGGCAGTTGCCCGTGGGCGTACAGCAGCGCGTGGAGATCATCAAAGCCCTTTACCGCGAGGCTGAGCTACTAATCCTCGATGAACCGACCGCCGTTCTAACCCCCGGCGAAGTGGAAGACCTCTTCAAGGTTCTCAAGGAACTGACGAAACAAGGCCTATCTATTATTTTTATCACTCATAAATTGGAAGAGGTCATGGCGGTCAGCGACCGCGTGACGGTGCTGCGTGATGGGTGCGTGGTAGGCACGGTTGACCGCGCCGATACCGATACACATAAATTGACCAAGATGATGGTGGGGCGCGATGTGCTGCTGGACATCAAGAAAGCGGAAATGCCCATTGGTGAGGTTGTGCTATCAGTCGACGGATTATGCGCGCGCAGCGACCGCGATCTATCCGCGTTGAAAAATGTCTCGTTCGAGATACGGCGCGGCGAAATTCTGGGGATCGCCGGAGTGGATGGCAACGGGCAATCGGAACTGGCAGAAGCCATCACCGGGCTGCGCAAAGCGACTGACGGCAGGGTGATGGTGCAAGGAGAAGACGCCACTAACTGCTCGCCCCGCGACATTATAAATATGAACGTGGCTTACATTCCCGCCGACCGCCAGCACGTCGGGCTGCTGCTCGATTTCTCCATCGCGGAGAACCTGATTGGCAAGCAGTTTTGCAACCAGCCCTTCTCGCGGCGCGGTTTATTGCAAGAGAAGATCATCTCGGAGTTCGTAGACGAGGGAATTGACAGCTTTGATATACGCACTCCCGGCGCGAAGATAGAGGCGAAGCTACTCTCCGGTGGCAATCAGCAGAAAGTCATTCTCGCCCGCGAACTGAGCCACCAACCCGACCTGCTAATAGCCGCGCAGCCGACGCGCGGTCTGGACATCGGGGCTACGGAATATGTGCGGCAGCAGATGGTCGAGGCGCGCGGCAAAGGTGCGGCGATCCTCCTCATCTCCACCGAGCTAGAGGAAATACTCTCGCTGTCAGACCGCATCGCGGTGCTATATGAGGGGGAGATTATGGGCATCGTCCCCGCGGCGCGGGCGGACGTACATGAGATCGGACTGATGATGGCGGGGATCAAACGGCTCAACTCTGCGCCAACGGCAGATAAGGAGGCACAGGGAGCATCATGAACCAAAAAAATGCTTGGGACAAATACTCGCGCCGCCTGTTGGAGCGCTCTTTTAATATTCTCATTCCTCTTTTAGCGATATTAGCCGCGTTCGTGGTCAGCAGCGTGCTCATTATTCTGCGCGGCGTGAACCCGCTGGCAGCTTACAGCGCGCTCTTCAGCGGCGCGTTTGGGAGCCTGAACGCGCAGGCTACCACCCTCACGCGGTTGACACCGCTCGTCTTCACCGGCTTGGCGGTCGCCTACGGCTATCGCGGCGGATTTTTCAACATCGGCGCGGAGGGACAGCTCTACATCGGCGCGATGGCCACGGCGTGGGTTGGAGTTGCGCTGACCGGCTTGCCGGGATTGCTGGTGATACCGATATTGATGGTTGTAGCCGGATTGGCTGGCGCGTTGTGGGCGTTGATACCGGGATATCTCAAGGCGTCGCGCGGTTTCAACGAGGTGGTAACTACGCTGTTGATGAACTACATCGCTATCCAGTTGTTCAATTGGGTCATTCGCCTGGATTATCCCGTGGGATTGAAGGATGCCTCGCAGCCATTCCCCAAATCGGGATGGATAACGGAGAGCGCGTGGTTTCCCACCATCTCCAGCATACTCAACAGTTCCGTAGTCAAAGGGTTACTGGAAACGAGATGGGCAGCTTACGAGGCGGTGGCGAAAATCCCCGCGTTCAAGCGGTTCACGCTGGCGGCGATCATGGCGTTACTGGCAGCGTTCGTCATATATGTGATTTTGTTCAAGTCCACGACCGGATTTCGCTCTCGCGCCGTTGGGGTCAATCCCGATGCCGCGGAGTACATGGGCATCAACGTCTCGCGCACCATCATCACCACCGCGATGATCAGTGGTTCTCTGGCAGGGTTGGCGGGCGCGATGGAGGTGATGGGATCGCAACACCGCGTCATCGAAAATTTCTTAATCGGCGCGGGCTTCGACGGCATTCCGGTCGCGCTCATCGGGCAATTGCACCCTCTTGGCGTATTATTGAGCGCGCTATTCTTCGGCGCGTTGCGCGCGGGAGCCAATAAGATGCAAATCATCTCCGGCGTGCCGGTCGCGGTGATATATGTGATTCAATCTCTGGCGATCCTGTTCGCCATCGCGGGTACAACCATCAAGGTGAAACCGCGCGTGGGGGAAGAGAACAAAGTGGAGTGTAAGACGTAGCTGACGACTATTTGCTGGTCGCTGGCAGCTATAAAAGAGGTGAGCTATGTTCGAGCAATTGATACAAATCTTCAGCACCGTAGAATTCTACGCGGCGATCGTGCGCGTGACCACGCCGTTATTGCTCGCCGCGATGGGCGGATTGATGGCGGAGCGCACCGGCATCGTGACCTTTGGTATGGAGGGGATGATGCTGATGGGAACTATCGCGGGGGTCGTGGGCAGTTTCTTGACCGGCAGCGTCTGGGGGGGCATTTTGCTGGCGATCCTCGCGGGGATGTTGGTCGCGCTTGCCTTCGCGTTCATGTCGGTGACAATCGGCGCGAACCAAATAGTATCGGCGGTGGCGTTGAACATCGGCGCGATAGGACTGTCGAGCACACTGTACGCGGAGATTTTCGGCGGTGGGAGTGAGGGGATAGTTGAGGATGTAGTTAAGGTCTCCAGCTTGAACAATTGGAAAATCCCCTTGCTAGGCGATATTCCCGTCATCGGGCGCGTTCTCTTCGATCAACTACCGCTGGTTTACTTGGCTTTTTTGGTCGTCCCCGTCGTATGGTTTGTACTATATCGCACCACCTGGGGCTTGAAAATTCGCGCCGTTGGGGAGCACCCTCACGCCGCCGACACCGCGGGTATCAGCGTGGCAAAGGTGCGCTATCTGGCGTTGCTGTGGGCGGGCGCGTTGTCCGGCTTGGCAGGCGCGTTTCTCTCCATCGGGCAACTCAACTCGTTTCAAGAGAACATGAGCGCGGGGCGCGGTTTCATCGCTTACACTGCTATTGTCTTCGGGAAATGGGAGCCGATAGGCGTTTTTCTGGGCACGCTGTTATTCGGCGCGGCGGACGCATTGCAATTGCGAATTCAGGCACTCAACCTAAACATCCCCTACCAATTTCTGGTAGCGTTTCCCTATGTTGTGACTCTCATCATTCTGATTTTCTTTGTGGGGAAGGCGAGCTGGCCCGCGGCTTATGGAGAGGCGTTTAAGCGCGAGGGGAAGTAGAACGCGAATACGCGGGATTGCGCGGATTGAAGACTCCAAAATCTGCATGATGATAATTTTACCACAAAGAGCACAAAGGACACTAAGGAATGAGGAATAAATAACTTCCGCATTTCTAATCACTATCGCGCAGATGGATTGTGGACAAGACCGCGGTAAAACAGTTAATAGCGGGCATGTGTCTTCATTACTAGCTAAGCGCATCCATAAAGGGTGCGCCTACAATGTAGCCGCAGGCTTCACGCCTGCGCTGAACAGGCGAATGCAGAACTTATTTATTTCAAGATCCTAAGGCAATTCTTGCTCAGCTTTGCTAATCGGGTCAACTCAGATTCGTGGGGTAAATTATGGTAAACCGCGCTACCGCGTGGGGGATAATGCCGGTGTAGGGCGGCTTTCTTAGCCGCCGTTCTAGATCATTATCGACCACAACGGCAGGTATGGAAACCTGCCCTACCCCACGAATCCGTGTAGAGCTTGCTAATCTATGTT
>CAZSIG010000230.1:2084-6441 GCA_964606195.1 uncultured Anaerolineales bacterium | reverse complement strand
GCGCCCTCGGCGGTAAAATTATTCTGAATTTGCGTAAGTCCTGATAGATTCGCACCTACGTGCGTAGCGTTATTTGACCATCACCTCATCCAGCGCGATATGGTCAACCATCGTTCCCTCATCGTAAATAATCGGCAGTCGTTGAAAAGTATGCGCGTCGTACATGCCGATTTCGATTGAGTATGTCCCAACCGCCGCGTCAAACGGCACTTCGTAACTATCCACGATAAACTCCCCCTCCAACCACCCCGATGTCGGGCGCGTCCCCCCTGCCGGCGGCACGTCGCGTTGCCCCGCGATTTCTCCCACCTCATCCACCAAGTGCACGAACACCGTGTAATCCTGTTCAATCGCGGTCATAGCCCGCCAGTAGAGCGTCAATGACACCGCTTCGCCTACCGCGATTTCCCGCGCTGCGAGGTCATAGCCGAGAAAGCGAATTTGATCACTGAAATTAGCCTCGCGGGGTTGGGCAATGTTAGGTAGCTCGAAAATATGCTGCGTAGTGTCAATCCGCACATCGCGCAGATGGATCGTATTCCCAACACTTTCGCACTCTTGCGCGTTTGCCGATTTGCAAATTTGCAGATTTGCAACCAAATGCCCCGCGTCTACCGTCACCGTCGGCGGGACGCTGAACGAATACTTACCGCGCAGCATCTCCCCGGCGCGCCATTTCGTCGGGGGATAGCCGGTATGCACTAGCGGAAAAGTTCGCGCCGCGATAGTACGTTCTTGCTCATCGCGCAAAATTAGCTGCACCGCGTAATCCACCGCGACCTCGTCGGTCGCGCGCCACAACAGTGAGACCTGTTCCTTCATCCCGCTGCGCATCACATCTCGCGCCTGAACATTCACTATCTCCAAATTATCATACACCATTCGCGGTGCGGCTTCGGACAATTCAAAATCTGTCAACGCGGGAAGATAGGGAGAAGGCAAAACCTCGATTGTGCCTATTGATACTTTCGTCCCCATCGCCGTTGGCAGCCGCGCCTCGCTCGCGCTGTCATACACTCCCACAGTGACCGTATAGGTCCCCGGCGGAATTCCCGCGCGCAGCGGCGCGGTGTACCACTGCTCATGTTCTCCCTGCGTAGACCACTGCGCGGTGGTTCGTCCTAATGGATTACTCAACAATGTGTCAAACTGTCCCCATAACCGCCCCGCGTCGTCCACGATATGCACGAACGCCGTGTAATTGGCGTCCAATTCATGTAAAGCGCGCCAGCGCGCCACCAGCCCCACGCTACGCCGCCACTGCGTCTCTGTATCGCTCAAAACATACGCGGTCAACTGCAATTCGTCCGCAAAATTCACCGGCGTATCATGCCAATCCTTAATCTGGCGCGGTGGCTGAAATCGCGTCGTTTCGCCAAGTTCGTACAACGTGATCTGCGCGTTGCCGAAATCGCGCTCGGTCATCTTGTAGCTCTGCGTGTCAAGATAATAACACGTCCAGGTCTCCGCAGCTTCGGGATAATAGACATACCACACGCGCCGCGCCGTCGCAGTGAGCTCCTGTAATCGCGCCGCGACGCGTGCTGCGTCCGGCTCCTTGATGACCTGTATCGTCGCGGCGCCATCGTAATGCTTCATCAACAGCGAATCGGTGTTCAGGATAATCGCATCGCCCGCGCCGGCTTGCTCATTCAGGTACGCTAACGCCTCCTCGTAATTCGAGTTACGATAAACCCACGCGTAGTCGATGCCATGCAGGCGCACGATGTGTTCCGGCTCATGTTTCGCGAAAAACTCCATCGCCGCGGGGAAGGGGCTGTCGCGCTGTACCTGGCTGACGTAATAGACCAGATAATTGATGTCGCAGCCGGGGAATATCGCTGGCAACTTCGGAAGATCTTCCAATTCAACCGAATCACCCGCGAAGAAATGTGCGAAGGTACTTCCGTTGTACCACGATGCCACGCGCAAGCGCGCCGCGTCCGGCTTGCGGTTGAGATAGTACGCGGCTTGTTCCAAACCTTCGCCCCACCCGACCCAAATCGTGCGCGGGGCGAGCCGCGCCCCCCCGACTATCGGATTGTAATAAGTGAAATAGTATGGAAAATGTGATACAGTAATGATGACCTGTATTAGGATAGCAAATAGTGGAATAAATTTACCGATGCGCCAACGAGTGCATTGCCAGATTCCCCACGCCGCGCTGAGTGCCACTGCGGGAAAGACCATCAACATGTACCGATCAAATTTGTAAGCCGCGAAAGTCATCGCTATCAAAAATAGTACAATATATAAACCTACTGCCGCGCCGATAGTGCGCCATAGAACATAACTCTTACGGCGCAAATCTAGTAGGATACTAATTAGTGCTACACCTAGTCCCGCGAGGGTCACCGGTGTGATGCGAAACAAAAAGACTACCGGGTAAAACCGCGCATCGGGGTTGAGCGTAATTTCGCCCATAAAAAAGTTACTTTGACGATACTGCGCGGTCGCGTGCCCAACGGCGGTGTTGAACACTAACGACAGCGCGGCGCGCGGCGCGCCCCACAGCGCGGGCCACAGCATAACGCAGATAACCAAGACAACGACAAGCCATAACAAACCGTCAACCATCGGTCTAAGTACATTACGCCAAGCGCGCGTAGTCAGATATGCCGTAGCCATTTTCCTTGCCGTCAAAATCCCCACAAAACCTATGGCAAAAAGCGCGACTGATTTTGTCAACGCGGCTAGAGCCGCCATTAACGCAGCCAAAAGCCAATATCTACGCTGTGATTCTCGTTGGTAAACCATATAACTCAGAACGGTGAGGAACGCCCAGCCAGTTGATAGGGCATCGAGATGTAATACGCGCGATAAGGCTACATGAAAGGGCGCAAAGCATAAAAGTAAAGCCGCCAATAAAGCGACGCGCTCACGCACTAAACGCGCCGTGAGCGCATACATAGTTGCAATTTGCCCAGAGATAAGAAGCACTATAAATAACCGCGCCAGTGGTAAGGCATCCAGCAGGCGACGCGGCTGCATTGCCAAGAAATCGAGTAATGGTATATGAGAATTAGTGCCCGCATAATAGCGGAGTATCATGCTTGCCGCGCCCAACCACATCACAGTGACGCCGGGGTGTTCCATTTGCAGGGTAGCTGCCCAATCCCCACGAATCAAAGCAGCGAGAAAACGCGCTGAACATAGTACCCACGCGAACTCGTCCGGCGTGGTGAAACGGACTAAGCCGGGGAGACGTATCGCGAGAGCGATGATGAAGATGAGTAGAACTTTACCGCGCGGGGAAGATATGACGCGACGCGCGCGGTGCGATAGAGATACGATAAAGGACATTATCTTGATTTGATGTCTCCTTTTATGTAGTGTTCCAAGTATAACATGAAACTATATAACCCCAAAAATCAAAACGCGGCGGGTGACCCGCCGCGTTTTTCGTTTAACTGTTACTTTTCGCGCCAAACCTCGCGGTTTACTGCGGCAACTTATACATCGCCTCCATCACATCAACGCCGCAAGTCAAACTCTCGATCCAGGCGATGAACTGCGTCACGTTCTTCTTGCCCATCAACATCGCGCCATGCTGGGGAGCGATGGCATTGATTTCGAGACGCCGCACCATCGCGCTCCACAGCTTAAGCACCTTGTCCGTAGAGATGTAGCGTTTATGGAACGGTTCCATATACTGAATATGCTCATCGAAATTCTCTACGATGACGTAATCGTGCCCGAACGACGCCCCTAAATCGCCGGTGTACAAAATTTTCGATACAGGGTCGTAAACCTGAAAGTTCGCGGCAGAGTGCATAAAGTGCGCGGGAATGACCATCAGCGGACAGCCCGCCAAGTCTATAACCGTCCCCTCATCAGGAATGGGCGTTATACGCTCGTATACCAGCTCATCCACACCAAAATGCACGATAAACCGCATCCAGGGTTGCGGCAGGAAACCGCGCGCGTCTGTCACCATCAGCCAGGCGTTCGCCGCCGCGACGATGTCCGGGTCTTGATGCGAGAAGAAGATATATTGCAGATCGTTCATCATCGGCACCGCGGTAGATAGTTCAGCTAGCGCCGCGGAGTAAACGCCATGACCGCCCGGATCCAACAACATCGCCTGCCCGTTGTGTACGATCACGTGCTGATTGGTTTGCACCATATTGCCCGAAGTGAAATCGTCGAGCAGAACATTCTTATGCTCCGCGTTCTCAAACAACGTTTGCGTTGGCATATCAGCCTCCTATTCTCCGGCGATCATATTCTCGAACAGCTCTTTACTGAACCCGGTGACCTCCAAAAATTGCTCGACGCGCTTATCGTCGTAAGATTGTAATATTACGTTCAGGTCTAAATCCATCACCTTATCCAGCGCGCGCCACCGCGCCTCGCG
>CAZSIG010000230.1:0-1984 GCA_964606195.1 uncultured Anaerolineales bacterium | reverse complement strand
TTATTTTTACTCAGATTCTCATAAAAAGCCGCCACGATGGCATCGGCATGTTTCTCTATTGCGGGCTTCATCTCCGCTAACAACTGTTTCTCTTCGTCGGACAGTCCACCCATACTTATGACTTCTTGCATAAATGCGCCATTCATACCCATTAGTACCTCCTTAGCTTAGAATCTCAGCCACGACTTGCGCACCATCGCGGACTTCCAGGAACGCCATTCCCAGATTAACGTCTTTAGCCGTCAACGCGACGAACGCCGCCTTGTTTCCGGCTTGGGTGATGATCACGTTACCATCTTCCCCCTGTACCAGAATCTGTTGCAACGCGCCGCGCCCTAGTTGCTTCACCGATCGCCCCGACAGGCTCATAATACCTGCCGCTACCGCGCCGACGCGCGCCTTTTCCATTTGACTAGGTAAAGCTTCAGCCATGATCAGCCCATCTGTACTGATGACCGCGACTCCCTGAATATCGGCTGACCCCACAACTACTTGGCGAAGCGTCTCAGCCAATTGCTCACTACGTTTTTGTGCTGCCATTTGTTCTTGCTCCTTTCTTTTTTACCTTTGCTCTTGTAATTTCTGCCGCTGCTCACCCGGCGGCGCATCCCTCTCACTATCGGCGCGGACTACGGGATGTTCACAGTTCGCGCTGTCTGAAGTCCAGACTACAGCGATAAACGTATAAATAAAAAGCTATTTGAAAATGATTTTACTCTTAAATAATAATTCTGTCAAATACAAGGCGAACACATAGGTTCGCCCCTACCGCATTTGCACTTGCGCTCTCAGCCCCCGTCCCCGGGGGCATTTAGGAATAGGGCGATACTGGCGCGTAGCCGCCCCCGCGACGGGGGCTTGGAGCGCGGTGATAACGCGCCGCTACTCTTGAAATTTACGTCGCCTAAAATTAAGTTGGCGTATATGCCCCCTCCCCCTTACGTTTTACGCCTCACTCCTAATATTTCGGCTCCGCCTCTTTGTAATAGAGCTTCATCAACTCCCGCGCCAGCTTTCGCGAATCGTGATGCCGCGCATTATCCACGTTAACCAAATCAGCAGTCACCAGATAATAATCATCGGACAAAGAATCACCTAATCGCACATACTCCGTCGCCGCGTCCCCTGATGACGCGGCAACAAAATTATCATTGGCTAACACGTAATCGAACAGCGGGCCGACGTGCTTGATCAACGCATCGATATGATCCCCGACCGTGAAGTGATCTGTCTCACCGCGCTGCGTCGCCACATTGCAGATATAGACCTTCATCGCCTGTGCGGCGCGAATCGCCGCAGCGATCTCCTTGACAAGCAGATTGGGCAACACACTCGTGTATAGACTGCCGGGTCCCGCGACGATCAAATCCGCCGCGAAGATCGCCTGCAACGCCCCGGGGTAGGCGTGAACCACATTCGGCTGCAGATAAACGCGCTCGATCGGCTTGCCCGTCTTAGGAATGGCGGATTCCCCCTGCACCTGCGTGACGGTGGCGGTCAATTCGTCCGCCACATTCGCGCACAAAGTCACGTCTTCCAAAGTCGAGGGCACAATCTGCCCACGAATCGCCAGCACGCGCCCCGACTCGACGATCGCCTGCTCGAAGCTGCCGGTCAAATCGACCATCGCGGTGATCATCAGATTGCCCAAACTATGTCCGTCCACTCCCGCGTCGTCGCCGAAGCGATACTGCAACAGTTGCGTCGTCAGCGAATTGTCGTCCGCCAACGCCGCGATACAGTTGCGAAAATCGCCCGGCGGTGGCACGCCCAGCGCGCGGCGCAGCTTCCCCGAACTCCCCCCATCATCCGCGACCGTCACGATCGCGGTGATATTCTCCGTATGATGTTTCAAACCGCGCAGCAGCGCGGACAGCCCGGTGCCCCCGCCGATGACCACGACGCGCGGTCCGCGTCTGCGTTGCCGCTGTTCATACAGCACATCCACCACCGCCTGACCGGGCTGCAAGAACGCGCCCATGAT
>CAZSIG010000229.1:1629-6455 GCA_964606195.1 uncultured Anaerolineales bacterium | reverse complement strand
AGGGCGGTATCCCCATACCGCCGTTACCGCGCCTAATCTTGACAATACTTTGATATTGTGGTATAATAGAATACGTATTCTGTATACGTATTCACCTACTATGCCGCGTATCGTGACGAGGGGAATAGGTAAGATGGCGAAAAAGGGTAACGAGGAGAAGACTACAGGTGTATCCCAGGTTGATGTAGCCAAGCGCGCGGGCTTATCTCAACCCGTAGTCTCGCGCGCATTCACCCCCGGCGCCAATATCTCCGATAAAAACCGCGAAAAGGTCTTAGCCGCGGCGCGAGAATTGGGTTACAGACCCAATGCCATTGCGCGAAGTCTTGTTACTCAACGCACAAACATGATTGCCATCGTGGTGATCGACATCGCGTATACTTTCTATTCTCACGTGATCGCGGAGTTGATTGAACGGTTGCAGGAAAAGGGGTATTGGGGATTGTTATTTAAGATTGTGGATATTAAGGAGCGCGATAGCATCTTGTTGATGGCGCTGGAATATCAAGTAGATGGGATCATCATTACTCCTGATACCTTATCTCCTAGAATGGCGGATGAATGTGCCGCGCGCGGTATCCCTGTCGTGCTTTTCAATTGCTATAGCCCTAACGTTGACTCGGTGTGCTGCGATAATATCGCGGCGTGCAGGGCGGTCGCCGATTTCTTGTTGGATACGAGACATGAGCGAATTGCCTATGTCGCCGGTGATAGAAGAAGGGGTATATCCGACCGCGAACGCGGTTTTACGGAGAGATTACAGGAACGCGGATGTCCCTTAACGTTTCGAGAATGTGGTGATTACTCCTATGACTCAGGGCGCGTCGCCGCGCGTAGATTATTACAAGATGATAATCCCCCTGACGCGGTGTTTTGTGCCAATGATTACATGGCGTTTGCTGCCTTGACGCTGGCGCGGCAAGAACTGGGCATTAACGTGCCGAAAGATCTGGCGATTATCGGGTTCGATGATGTACCGATGGCTAGTTGGCCGGAATATGCCTTGACTACGGTTAAACAACCCCTCGCGAAATTGGTGGATTCCACGATTGAAAGCTTGATGAACGCCATAGAGAGTTCCAATCACGAAACCGCGATAAATATGATTCCGGCTACTTTAGTAGAGCGTGGGACTACGCGTCACGCTGGTTAGGGAAATAATTTTTTAATGAGTAATTCACCACAGAGGTACGGAGAACGCGGAGTTATACTAACTATAATTTATGTAGACTAGGGGTAGTTGCCCAACCGTGTTGGGCATTCGCGGTCATTCATAGCCAAAACTCGCCAACGCGGTTGGCTCGCCACCCGTTTAGGGAAAAATTGTGTAGGTTCTATAAAGAAAGGAGGTGTGTTAAGCAAATACAATACAAAGTTAGATCAAGTTGGTGGAGAGAGTGGAAAATTTTAGAAAGTTGATGAATTGTGAGGAGGAAAAAATGTTTGTCAAAAGTAGAAGGTTATCGCATATAGTGCTGGTCGCGGTCAGTCTGGTATTAGTCGCCAGCATGTTCCTGACTTCCTGCGCGGCACCCACGCCACAGGTTATCGAGAAGGAAGTTATAGTAGAGAAAGAGGTAGTGAACACCGTCGTTGTCGAGAAAGAGGTGGTGGTCGAGAAAGAGGTCGAGGTTATCGTTGATCCTACGGCTTGTAATCTTGACGCTCCCGATGCCGCGACCAGTGTCAACGTAATTGGCTGGGCTTTCGACATCACTGAGTTCTACGCGAAAGAACTGGAGAAATGCAACGCGGTCGAAAACCTCGAGGTTAATGTGCAGCTTTTGGATAGCGCGGGTGCTCAAGAGCAAGTACGTCTCGCGTTGTCGGGCGACGCGAAATCGCCGTATGGTATCGTTCACGCGGCAAACGCCCAGATTATCGAATGGGGATCTGAGGGGTGGCTTATGCCGCTCAACGATCTCGTTGAGAAGTATCGAGATGAGTATGATCTTGATGATATTCCCCAAAAAGCTTGGGATGGCGGAGCTATCGATGGCAACATATACGGCGTTCCGATGGTGGGTAACACCTTGCACATACAATACAGGAAGGACCTGTTTGATCAGTATGGTCTGGAGCCCCCCACGACTTACGACGAAGTAATGGCAGCCTGCGAAGTTCTGAAAGAGGAGTCGAGCATTGATTTGCCTTTCATCACGAACTTACACGCGGGGTGGGCTTGGGAGATCGAGTTTTTCCACTTCTTACGAGCGTTCGGTGGCGATTTCCTCAACGAGGATAACACCCCCGCGTTCAATGGTCCCGAGGGGGTCGCGGCGGTAGAGAAGATGATGGAAGTGGTTGATGCCTGCATGGGCGACGAAGGTTTAACCTATAGTTTGGATGACAGTTCCGCGGGCATTCAGAGTGGTGCCCTCGCGTTTATCCAGATTTGGGCAAGCCGTGCTCCGGGGGCTATCGATCCAGAGCAGTCAGCCTTTGCGGATGTGATTGCCTTCGCGCCAGCGGCGGCACCAAAACCCGGTGGTCCGCTGGGGGGAAGCGCGTGGAATGACTACTATACCATTCCGGCTACCACAGATATAGATCCAGATTTATTGTTCAGGATTATCATGGAAGCTATCGATCTGAGAAGCCAGCAGGATGGTGCCGAATACGGTATTGTAACCAGATCTGCAGTTGCTGAAGCTGGGCTCGGTGGTCCCTACTTGCCTGCCGCGTCTGAAACCATCGCGAAAGGCGTCGGTATTTATCAACCGAAAGCGGCTATCGGCTTGGTGCGCCCCGCGCTTCAGAATTGGCTGCCCCTAGTGGGTACAGGGGAAATGACTCCCCAAGAGGCGTTGGACAAGGCTGCTGAGGAATATCTGACTGAAGCGAAGTCACAGGGTTTCATTGACTAATAATCGCGTAAGGCGAAGAGGCTGTGCTCTATAACTAGAGCACAGCCTAATCGTAATAGGAGGTTAGAAAAAATTATGGACCGAAAAACTTTCCTTCAATTTACAGCTCCAAGCAATGTTTTAATGCTGTTGTTGATGGTCTTTCCGTTGATAATGGCGATCTGGCTTGGGCTGAATTTTATGACTTTTCGTAACATCAGTACGCCCGAATTTGTGGGCTTACGCAACTATATCGAAGTTCTGAACGACGCGAGATTCTGGCAGGCTTTTCGTTTCACGCTGCTGTTTATGCTTGTCGTAGTCCCCGCGCAGGTATTTATTGGCTTCGTCGTCGCGCTGATGCTCGATCAAATTTCTCCCCGCATTCGCGGGCTTTACCTGGCAGGATTTTTGTTGCCCTTTATCGTGGTGCCGGTCGTCGGCACCCTGATGTTCAAACAGTTGTTTGAGCCTTCAGGCCCACTTTATTGGTTCTTTCGCGAAGTCGTAGGAAACCGCATAATCTTATCTGAAATCACCGTAAAAACATTGATCATCTTCCACGCTATTTGGTATACGACCCCGTATGCAATCATCACCCTATTCGCGGGTTTGCAAACCCTGCCGAGCAGTTTGGTTGAAGCGGCGCAGATTGATGGCGCCAACCGCTTGGGGCAGATCCGTTATGTGGTTATTCCCCACCTATCAAAACTGTTGGTTATGATCGGTATGATCTCGCTGATGGATGCCTACCGAATTTTTGACAGTATTTTTGTACTTACTGAGCAGAACCCGATCTACAAAGCGGATACGGTTATGGTGTACACCTTCGATGTCGCGTTATCTGTGCAACGCTTAGGAAAAGCGAACGCGATGGCGGTGCTTACAGTAATCGGCATCATGGTGGTGCTCATTCCGTTCGTGATACGTACCTATCGGGATCAGATGGAGGAGCGTTAATATGCAAAAGATAAAAAATCCAATCGCTAAGTTTTTCATCTACGCTTTCTTGACTCTCTTTCTCTTGTATAGCGTATTCCCTTTCTATTGGACCGCGCTGCAATCCTTAAAGACCGTTAGAGATGCCAATTCGCGTACCCCAATCTTCTTCTTTACTCCGACATTCCAACATTATACCGATCTCTGGTTAGACGCGGTTCCAGCGAATGCCTTGGGAATCGGTATTGGCTTGTTTTTAGCTGTGACCGCGCTTGTCCTAATCGCGTTGTTTGCCGAGCGGATTCCAATTTCAAATGGCGTCATCGTCGCGGGAGTTCTAATCGGTTTTATGGTAATCCTGTGGGCAATCCCCCGATTCATTGAAACGGCGGAGTTCTATGACTACTTTGTGAATTCCATTATCGTAACTGTTGGGACTGTTGTAGTCTCCCTCTCAGTGGGATGTCTTGCCGCGTATGGCTTGGCGCGGTACGCTGGTATCTTGGGCGTGATCATTCTTGTCGCGGCACTTGCTTTTCGCGCCTTGCCCAGATTGGCGTTTATTTTGCCTTACTTCTGGCTAGGACGCGTAACCGGCTTGCTCGATTCGTATTTTCTCGTCATCATCACGCTGGTGGCAGTAAATCAGCCATTTACGATTTGGATGCTGCGCAGCTTTTTCATGGATATTCCCGCGGAGATCGAGGAGGCAGCTATGATAGATGGCACCAGTCGGCTAGGCGCGTTCACGAAGGTCATCATTCCGCTGATGTGGCCGGGGATTGTTTCTACCGGATTGTTTTCCATGCTGTTAGCATACAACGAGTTCTTACTGGTACGCGTGCTCACGCAGTCAAACTGGACGCTCCCTGTGGCGATTTCTCAATTCACCGGCGCGGAGCAATTAGGACAACTTAACCTGGCTGCGGCGGCGTCAGTATCAGCTACAGTGCCAATCACGATTATAATCCTTTTCTTCCAGAAACAATTGGTCAAAGGACTCACCGCCGGCGCGGTCAAAGGCTAATGACTGAGGACTTA
>CAZSIG010000229.1:0-1529 GCA_964606195.1 uncultured Anaerolineales bacterium | reverse complement strand
TTATGCCAACGGAGAAAAGTAGAGAATTAGTCGCGAGGATGGTCGATGCCCTTAATGAGCACGTTATCGAAGGGCAAGAAGAATTTTGGGCTGAGGATATGGTCTGGCGCGGTCCGGCAGGCATCGGTACCAAGAGCAGCCTCAAACAATTTCAGAATGAGCACCAAAGACCATTTTTACACGCCTTTTCCGACAAAGAGGCGATAGAAGAAGTCCGCCTCGCGGAAGGCGATTACGTAGCCTCCACCGGTTACCAGAAAGCGACACACACCGGCGACTGGCTGGGCATTCCCGCCAGCGGCAAACAGGTCGAGGTGCGCTACATGGATATCTGGCGCGTCGCGGGAGATAAACTGGTGGAGAACTGGGTGCTCATCGACATTTTGGGCTTTTTGGAGCAACTAGGCTATAATATAGACAACGTACTCAAGTTCATCGGTTCCAAACCGCCAGAGTTTTTTGATAGTCAGTAGATATTAGACTTGTTTCTAAATAAAACAGGACTTACGCAAGTTCACAATAATTTTACCGCCGAGGGCGCGGAGAGCGCAGAGTCTTGAAAGTAATGTGCTATTTGCACCACGAACAGGAAGTTTAATAAATGTTAATGAACACCTATGACCGCGAAAATCTTTCCTTCTTTCTTTTCTCCGCGTCCGTCGTTTATCCCTGCACGGGGACGCTCTCTGCGGTGAGTTATAGTGCGGTCTTACGTAAGTCCTATAAAATCTTAGACAGCTCAGCGGTTTTATCGGACGCGGATTAACGCGGATTATCAGGATTTACATCATTTATCCGCGTTAATCCGCGAAAATCCGCGTTCTATATTTAGGAGGTTAGATTAGGATGAATATACATAAACCGTTGCAAGTTATCGGCTTGATGATAATCCTATCATGTTTGGCGGCGTGTATCGCGCCGATGGGGAAGCCCACTCCGGAGCCAACAAAAGCGTTGCCGACTTCCACCCCGCTGCCCGAAAGGACGGAATGTAACGTGCTGCGCGTTTCAGGTTCAGAGGGTTGGTATCCCTATTTCATCAGAAATCAAGACACCAACAAGATTGAGGGCGTCGCGGTCGATTTGCTGAAAAAGATGGGGCAGGAGTTGGGAGTCACCGTCCAAGTCATCGAGAATATTCCGTGGAAACGGCTGTTTTTGATGATGGATGACGGCAGCCTGGATGTAATCGCGGGGGTATATTGGACTGAGGAACGGGCGGAGAAGTATCTCTATACTATCCCCTTCATGCGCGATGAAGCCCGCGTCTTCGTACTCAAGGGACACGAATTTCCCTTTGAGGAGCTGAGTGACTTAAAGGGCATGGTTGGAGGGAGACCGCTGGGCGGTAGCTATGGGGAGGAGTTTGACCAGTATGCCAAAGAACACCTCATATTCGAAGAAGTCGAGGGCAAGGAGGCCATCATCGAGAAATTGATTCGCGAACGCAACGACTACGCGGTTTTTGCGTATTGGGATGCGATGGCGTATCTGAGACAGACCGGATTGGATGAGAAAATAGTCGCGCT
>CAZSIG010000228.1:0-6463 GCA_964606195.1 uncultured Anaerolineales bacterium | reverse complement strand
ATTTACGAATAGCCCGAATAATAAAAGAGGAAAATTCGGGTAATTTGGCCATTCGTGGTATTCGTGATCTATATCCAACTCAACTGAACCAGTCCCATTAGAGTTGTTACCTAATAAGCAAGATAAGAAATGGGACGCGGATTTTCGCGGATTCACGCGGATAAACGACTTAAATCCGCGAAAATCCGCGTGAATCCGCGTCCCATATAATTACTTACCCGTCCAAAATTTTATTTGGGAACAAGTCTATTACCCAAAAATGCGGCATATGTGCCAAAATCTGCGAAAATCAGGTCAATCTGCGTTATCTGCGTTCGATTAATGGCGCGGTCAAATAAATCAATATAATGTCTAATGAATATTTATGACTGTGTATGACAAATACAAAAAATCTTTCCCGTGAATCTCCGCGTTCTCTGTGTTCTCTGCGGTAAATTCCAGCGCGGTTTGCGTAAGTCCTGATAGTACACTACAAGTCAATGAGTAGCGACACCCCCCCATTAAAATGCGTAGTCAAGGATAATAGAAACGGTGTAAATCAACATTGTAGCGTGAAATACCGGCAGCATTCGCAAGCCCATCTCGGACGTTTTGTAGCGATTGAGTAAGTAATTCGCGATAATCAGTAATAGAAATCCGAGTATAAACCCTACCGTCGCGACCGCCCCAAACCTAATAATAAACAGTGGCGCGGTGACGAAGTGCAAAATCGTGAACATCAATATCCAACTCACCGTTCCGGCGAGCCCGAATAGCACCGGAATCGTTTTCAATCCCCTGGCTTCGTCGTTCTTGACGTCCGCCAAATCGTTCACGCCCAGATGCGCCAATGTCCAGGGGAAAAAGAAGATGAAATAGAGCAGCGCGGTAGTATCGGGCGCGCCGTGACACAGATACCCCGCGATGGGAAACAACGCGAAATCAGTCCTGCCTAAAACCTGCGCGAAGGGAAACCTCTGGTCTCGCTTTTTCACTTGATAGAAATACTCCAGCACGTAGGCGTACAGCATTATGCCGAATACGTACAGTGAGTGGGGAAAGGGCAATGTGGCTATCAGCGCAGAGGTGATGACGACTAGCGCGATGAACAACCCCAATGCTTCGTTCGGAGAAACCTGCCCCGCAGGTATCGGTCTGTTTTTGAACAGCCTCCAATACCGCGTCAGTTTATCCTCGATGTCCTTCTTGTCTATTTCTCTATCTACGTAATCGTTGAGCACAAGTCCGGCTTCGAATCCAAAGAAGGCAATCAGCGCGGCGCGCACCGTCAACGACCACGAAAATCCCCCGTAATTATCGAAAGCGAGCATCAAGCCAGAACAAAATAGCACGGGCCATACAAATCCAAAATGTGCCCGAGTTAGATCAATATAAGCCTTTATCTTCTTCACGTTGTTTTCATCCTCCTACTTCGTAAGAAAGAAATATTTTGGCGATCAGCATACACGGTCATGTATGTTCATTTATGGTTAGTACTTACGCAAATTCAAAAAGATTTACCGCTGAGGGCGCGGAGAGCGCGGAGTTTTCCGAATGATCTTGGAGCGCACCGTAAATATGCTTTTCAATGAGAACTGGTGATCGTATATGACCGTTAAGAAATTATCCTCTTAATCTTCTCCGCACCCTTGGCAGTAAAAATAAACCGTAGTTGCGTAAATCCTACGTTGAAAACCTGACAGGTCTTGTTCTGGTGCCGCAGGCTGAGTAGTTACCGCGACATTTTCCTAACGTTTCACGTCTCACGTTCAATGTTAGCCAGGGACTCTGCAAAAACTGCCCATCATCCGCGACGCGGTACATCCCGACGCGGATGGCTACCGGCGCGGTATTCGGAGGCACTTCTATCAAGTAATGGTCGCGGACGGTCTCGCCCGCCCCCCAGCGCGTGGTAGGATACCATCCATCTACAGGATAAGCACGGTCGGCTTGTGCAAAAATGTCGGCGGGGCTGCGCGGCGGGTCATGCGTCAGCAGATGCACCGCGACGCTATAGTCGTGAAGTACAAAGCTTACCTTACTCTGCGCCTGCCAGTAGACGGTCAACTGCCATAGGGCGCAATCTCCATCGCGTCCATTTTCCCCTACACACATCAAATCGGCGGAGATAATCTCGAAGCCGTTCTCCAAGTCCAACTCCGCGCCATCGGGCACTTCGGCGGCACGCACCGGCCGCGTCGTGCTGATTTCCACGATGCCCGGCGCGGCGGTGGATAGGTAAGCATGTCCCACGAATCTGTCCCAGTAATCAAGAGGTAATTTATAGAGGACGCGGCTCGGTGTCAAAAAACGGTCGCCTCGCTGAATTATATCGCGAAACGAGATATTGTGATAAATCACATAGTCAACGTCGGACAGCTTGTGGCGAAAATCGCGGGCGTAAGCCAGCGCCCAGTAATCGCGTCCCCATAACGCCATCAGATACGTTTCGTGTCCCTCCGCGACGCGGGATGCCGCGAGCGGTGGAATGAGGTTCGCCCGCGCGATGACCTCCTCCGCACCCGTATCACGCGTGATTGCCAGCACCGCGGGGCGATGCGTGACGAAGAGCCACCCTGCCGCGCCGATTAGTAAAAGTGGCACAATCACGTTGCCCCACCGCACGCGGTCGCCGATGTAGGTGCAGAGCAGCGCCAACCCGATGCCCGCGAGCATGACGATGGGGAGTTTGACCGCGAGCAGGGCGTCGGAGACGCGCCCCTCCCAGATGATCAGACAGAGGGGGATGTAAGCCGCCCACGCGGTGGTCAGGGCGAGAGCTGTTAGTGTGTTGTTCCCCGTAGGGCGGCTTTCCATAGCCGCCGTTACCTCGCTTGCGGGGAGAGTGGCAGGTTTGGAAACCTGCCCTACGGCTGCCGCCTTGACCGCGCTTGTGGAAGGAGCGGCAGGTTTGGAAACCTGCCCTACGGCTGCCGTCTTGACCTCGCTTGCGGGGGGAACGGCAGGTATGGAAACCTGCCCTACGAGTTTGATTAGCAATCCCGCTAATCCCACCGCTAAAATCACCAGCGGTAAGTCGTCGCCGAGCACCTGCACGACGCCCGCGGCGCGTTCTAACCACTCCGCGTCCGATGCGGGCATACGTACTACGCGATCTACTTTGGTATCCAATATCATCTTTGTGAAGCCAACCCACGTGCCGGGCGAGGCGAAGACCCACTCCGCGCCCATCCAGTCGCGTATGGGAAGATAGAGATAGGTGAGTGGGGCGAGAAGCGCGATGCCGATGACGCGCGGCAGTTCGCGCCAGAAGATGCGAAGTTGGGGCGCAATCAGCAGCAGCACCGCGATGCCCAAGAACGCGACGGCGCGCTGGTGCGCGATACCTTGACTGCCCCAAAAGGTTAGCCAGAATAGGTCACGCGGTTTGCCGGTGCGCCCGAAACGGAGGGCGTAGAGGAGCGTGGCTAACGAGAACGCAATGGTGAAGGTGTGCAGTTCCGCGAGCGAGGCGTCGACCCAGAACGAGGTGGAGAGCGCGGCGATGATCGCGCCGAGCGCGGCGTAGCGTGGCGTCGCGCCTAACTCTCGCGCCAGTGTCATCATCAACCAGATGCTAATCAGCCCCCACAGCATGGAATAGAGCGACGCGCCAAACGCGGGGGCGATGCCGACGCCGCGCAGCGCGGTCACGAAGATGGAACCGCTTAGGGAGAACAGGGGGTAGCCGGTCTGGTGCAGCGTGCCCCACCGCGCCAGCGCGTTTTGAATCTCGCCAACATCGGTCGCGTAGGCGTGTTCGCTGCCATTGATGTCGGTTTGGATGGTGGAGAGGAAGATCAGGAGAGTAACGAGTAACGAGTAATGCGTGATGCGTGATGCGTGATGCGTGATTGGGGACTTGTTCATTTGTGGATTACTATGCTATCTATCGCGGCGCGGGGCGAGGCGGTGATTTTTAGCTCGTGTTCGGTGTATGACAAGCCGCGCGCGATGGGGATGGTTACGTTGCGTTGGGGCGACGCGGTGTTTAGGGGGATGGTGATGGGAGCGCGGTCGTCGATTTGCACTTGTAGCTCGCCGTAGTCGGGAGATTTAGCGATGACTAATTCTACCTCTTTGCCTTTGAACCTGCCCGCGATAGTGCCGCCGCTCTCGCTGTACCAATAATCATCCAGCACGGCGTTATCGTTGAGTACGCGCTCCCAATTACCCGCGAAATCGAGCGCCCAATGGTCGATTTGGTGATACCCCGAATAGACTACGCGCGCTTGCGCGGTGTATGCTTTGACCGCGGCGTAGACCGGCAGGGACGTGAAATCGGGTTCGACGAGGCGGAAATAGTACATCGGCTGGTCGCGCTCGTAGTCGCTGGCGCGCTTGAAGAACCACATGCTGACGACGCCGACCCACTGCCATTCCTCTTGGGCGCGGCGATAGGCATCCACCGCGTACCGCGCCTGCTGCTCCTCCGTGACGCGCCCGAAGTGGGGATAGGCGGGGTGATCGGCAGGGATGGCGTTCCAATTCATCTCGGTCATCCAGATGGGCTTGTGTCCGTCGTCGTTGCGCACCATAATTTCGCGTACATAGAGCGGACGCGAGAAATTGAGCACGCGCGGGCGCATTCGGCGGTCGTAGGGTCCCGACCATAGTCCGTAGCCCTGCACCGCCATCACATCGAAGTAGTCACGCGCCCCCGCGTCGTACATCTGCTGGAGAAAGACAAAATCGTTCAGCCCGCGATAATCTAGCTCGATGGTGGAGGCGAGCGCGCCGCAGAGGATGGTCAAGTCGGGGTCTACCGCTTTGGCGCGAGTGTAGCCGACCTTGAGCAACTCCACGTACTCGCGCGGGTTGACGTCCCTTTCGCCCCATTCGGGATAAACGTTCGGCTCGTTCCAGATTTGATAGTGCGCAACGCGTCCACGATACCGCGTGACCACCGTTTCGACGTAATCACCGAAGTCGGCTAAATCGTCGGGGGGCGCGAGAGTGCCATTTTCATCACCGGCGCGGCGCGACCACGCGGGGGGATTATCCAACCGCGCGATAATCTGCAGGTCGTATTTCTCCGCTAACTCGACAATCCAGTCGTATTTCTCCCACGCGTCGCGGGGCTGTTCGTTACGCAAATCGAGGAAGTCGCCCTTGCCGTGAATCTCGATGTCCTCCCAAGGAAACTCTTGGCGAATCCAACAGAAACCCGCGTCGCGAATCATCCGCATTCCGCGCTCGATTTTGGCGTATTCGACCTCTTGCTCGAAGAAGGTATTGACGCCGAAGGGGCAGATGTTGGCATTTTCGACCGGCATGTAGACGGAGACACGCGGCTGCGGGCGCGTCGGGGTTTGCAATAGGTCGAGGACGCCGCGCACCTGCGATAGCAATTCTTCCTCGCCGGTCCAATAGGGCAGACGAGACCGCGTCACGGCGATGAACAGGGCGAAGACGATAGTCATTGTGGTAACGATGCCCAAGCTGAGCAGCATGACGCGAAAACTATAAATAATATTACGTTGCCAAAAGCCGCCCCCGCGAAGAGGACGGCTTTCTCGTTCTGTGATTTGTCGATTTGTCGATTTGCTCATTTGCTAATTGCGCTTGAAGTCCACCAGCGCGACTTGTTGTCCTGAACAGGTAGGACAGCAGTTGTTCATATCACCGTCGAGGTGAACGTAGGCAATATCGGAGATACGTTGACCTTGCTCATTCTCTATCCACAGCTCGAAGTCCAGAGTGCGGAGCACTTTTTCGGGGTTGTCTAGGTTCCATTCGTAAAAACCGTTACGTCCCCACTGTCCGGTCTTGCGCGTTTGGTGATTGCCGTAGAGATTCAGATTCACGATGACGCCGTTGCGCGGGGAGTTATCACTGTTCCAGACCGTCCCCTCAACGCGCTGGTTGCCGCAGTTCGGTTTATACTTGACGTACGCGACGCTGTACTCGTAAGATGGTTTAGGTGGCTCCGGGGGTTGCGTCGGCGCGGGTGGTTGAGTTGGTGGCGGCGCGGGTGGATTAGTCGGCGGCGGCGGTGGATTCGTCGCGGTCGGTGGCACGGGAGTCTCGGTGGGGGGCAGCGGCGTGTTGGTCGGCGGCGCGGGGGTCGCGGTCGGTATCGGGGTATCAGTTGGTATGGGTGTATGTGTCGGTAGCGGCGTGTCGGTCGGGTAAGGGGTCGCGGTCGGCGGTGGCACCGGGGTGTAGGTGGGGCGCAAGGTTTTCGTCGGCGCGAAGGTGGGCGTCGGGGGAGCCTGCGCGGCAAATTGTTGCAGCGCGCACCCCAATGACGCTAATAAAAATAGTATCGCTACTATGGTTGTAACTAATCTTCTCTTTGTGCTCATTCAATCATCCTCCATTGGGCGTTAGCGATCTCTCGCCCAGAATTTATTGGAAGAAAGATTATAACATAAGATATGTAGTGTTGGCAAACGTTTGCTTGGAGGAGTGGGTTGTTTGTTTATGGCTATGATGCCCCGTTTGGGAAAAAAATACGGAGTATGCTATAATCCACATAGTA
>CAZSIG010000227.1:0-6469 GCA_964606195.1 uncultured Anaerolineales bacterium | reverse complement strand
AATTTGGCCATTCGTGGTATTCGTGATCTATATCCAACTCAACTGAACCAGTCCCAATTTTTCGCTTATTCGCGCTAATTAGTGCAATTAGTGGCAAAAAATGAGCCGTGTATTAAGCTGATCCCGCGAAGTCCCAAAGAGCCAGAATTTTATATCTATATTGTATCACGTTAAGCATCAAAATACTAAACACAGAGCGTCGCACCTTCGACCTCATCCTCTCAACTTTATCACGCTGAGCAACGCGAGTAGCCCAAAAGCCCCGATGACCGCGCCGGAGATCCTATTTACCCACTGCAGAGCGCGCGGGTTAAACTTCGCCCTAAATATACCGGATACGCCGCTCAAGGTAAACCACCAGAGCGCGGAGCCGATGAATACCCCCGCAATCAACAACATCGCGGAGAGATAGCCACCATCGGTACTCACCGCGCCCAGTCCGGCGAAGATCGCCGCGAAGGAAAGGATGGTCATCGGGTTCGTGAGGGTCAGGAAAAATGTGGAAGCATACGCGCTCGTCAAGCCGTTCTCCGACGCGGTCGACGTCCCTTCTGTAGGTTTTGTCACAAAAGCCTTGACGCCTAAATAACACAGAAACGCCCCACCGATTAGCCGCAGCCAGATCTGCTGCTCGACTAAAATGTTCGAGATGAAAGTCAAGCCGAACCCCGCGATGCAGCCATATACCGCGTCCGCCGTAGCCGCGCCTAAGCCAGAGACGAAGCCCGCGCCGCGTCCCTCCGCCAATGTGCGCCGAATGCAGAGCACGCCGATAGGGCCAACCGGCGCGGCGATGGAGAAACCGAGAATAATTCCTTTTATCAATAGAAGCATTTACACACCTCATTTGCTACATAAAAGTAGGGCAGGTTTCCATACCTGCCGTTGCTGTTAGCTAAAAATACCCCTGTGGATAGGCTTCGCGCAGCCGCCCTACTAATCATCATCTACGATCTGCAATTCTGTTTGTAAGATTACCCTATCCCCCTGCACATTACCCGCGTCATCCAGCACCGGCAGCCGCTCCCACGTCTCCGCGTCGTACATGCCAATCTCTATGCGATATGTGCCGAGCGGCACATCTTTGGTGATAAAAATCTCATACTCATCGCTCACGATTTCCCCCTTGCGCCAGCCGGTCGTGGGCAGCGTACCGCGCCCCGGTACGCTATCCATCTGTCCCCAAACCTGATTCTCCGCGTCGATCAAGTGCGCGAAGACGGTGTACGATGTGGACATTTGTTGTAAACATTTCCAGTGCAGGGTGAGACGTATCGTGTCGCGCCGCTCAATCACAAAAGGCGCGGCAGCGGGATGGGTTAAATCGTAACCCAGAAACTGCATGTAGTCGCCCAGCTTGGCGGTCTGTGGATGGGCAATTTGTGGAACGCGGTAATTGCGCGAACGGTCATGTAGCTGCACCGTGCCTATCTCGATCGGCGCAAAATCGCGCACGCTTACCCATAAACTCATCTCAGCGGCGGGCGCGGCGGCGGGAATGACTAGCTCGCGCTGGTCGCGCACCACCGCGCCGACAGTCCACCGCGCAGTAGGATAATCGCTTATACCCGGTGTGGCGCGGTCTGCCGTCCATATCGCACCGGCGCGGTCGACTAACTGTAACTCAATCTTGTAATTTTCGGTAATCTCGCCCGCCGCGTACCAGAACAGCGTGACGGGCAAGGTCTCGCCCGGCTTTACTTCGCCGCGCGCGAACTGGTAGCCCCATAAACGCAGCGCGGGGGCTATCGTCAAGCCGCCATCTTCGGCAGTAGAGAAAGTGCGCTCGCGCAACTCTGGCGATAGCTTATCCGCCACGAATAACGCGGCGGGCGAAGGGGAAATTTCGGACGCGGGCAGGGTGATGGTGTCCAAAACGACGCTGTCACCATCGGGGGTAGTGAGCCGCGCCCCGCTACGCATGTTGTATACACCCACCGCCACGCGATACGCGCCGGGGGGGGTGCCGGGTAATGCCAACAAGCCGAGATGGTCGAGCACGCGGTCATCCTTACGCCATTCTGTCGTGGGCGCAAAACCACCCACCGGCGGGCTGTTGAATTCGCCCCACCGCCGCCCCTGCGCATCGAGCAGATGTGCGAAAATCACATAAGGCTCTTCGACATCGACGCGGGCGCGCCAGAGCAAATCGAGATGCACTATTTGACGATATTTGTGCGTCTTGACCGCGATTTCGTAATCCAGAAGACTCAGTTGCCCCCAATTATCCTCGATAAATTTGACTTTAGCGAAATCTTCTCGCTTCGGGACGACGTTCAATGGCGCGAAGGAGTAATAGCGCATAATCATGTTGCTCTGCCATTCCGCGATGGTCAGATAGCCGCGCCGCGCCAGCCAGGTTTGTATCTGTGCCTCGGGGTCAAAGTCGTTGGGTAAGTTTTTGACTACCCAGACGCCGCTGTGGCGCGCCGCGATGCTCTCTAGCTCTTGCTCCCAATTCGTCCACTCGTCGGGGTAGTAAACGGTTAGTGCGTTATCGGCGTGGCGCTGCCAATAGTACCAAAATACGGGGAAGTGCGTCCAGGGATTTATTAGAAGCGCGTCGTCTGGAGTGGAAAACGACTCGAGATACGCGATATACGGGCGGTAATCGGTGCGCGCATATTCCGGCACGAAATAATAGTTGCGCAGGCTGACCGCGAACGCGCCGCAGATTACCGCCGCGCTGCCCCACAACAACCACTTACGCCAATGCCAAAGCGCGGTTAGTCCCGCGCCTAATAACAAATAGTACGCGGGCGACGCCACGCTGAAATATTTCGCCCATAGCGGGCGGTTGGTGGGAAACGCGGTGATGTAACCGAGAATCAACGGCAGAACGAAGTAAATCGCCAAGAACGGGGCGCGCGATTTCACCAGCGTATGCCACAAGCCGATGAGCAAAATCGCGGTGAAGAACAGCGTGAGCCACAACGTCGGCGCCAGTGAGAGGAAATCGCCCGCGCCGAAGGAAATCAGGCATTGACGAAAGATTTCAGGCAGCGAGACTAACTCGGCGCGCCCTTCAAGCCAAGTGGCGACCAAGCCGACGACGGGGCTGTTCGCGTCCGCCGCCGCGTCGCTGGTGCGCAGCGCGGGGTCTATGCTGAGAATACCGCGTATCATCAAGACTATCCAAGGAGTGAAAAGTACCACCGCGCCGCACAGTCCAGCTAGTAAGCGCCGCAGGGGGGCGCGGTGCTGCCGCCAGGTCAGTACAACGTAAACGGCTTGCACCACAATGATGAACGCGGTGAAGTAGTGGCTGTAGAGCGCGGCGGCAGTCGCGGCGGCATAGCAAATGAGTAATGAGTAAGAGAAATCTTCGCGCTCTCTGGGTCTCTGTGGTTTTCTAAGCGCGTTTTGCAATATGCCCAAAAAGTAATACACCGACAGCAAGCTGAAAAATGTCGCTAGAGTGTACATGCGCGTCTCTTGGGCGAAGCGGACGTAGAATGGGCTAAGCGCGGCGAGAGCGCAAATTAGCAGATTAGCAAATGGGCAAATCGGCAAATTCACAAACTGAGCGGTGCGATAGATGAGTGGGATTAAAAGTACGCCAAAAAAGAGCGACACGAAGCGCGCGGCGAATTCGCTGCGCCCCGCGACGCACATAAAACTGTGCAAAAGCAAGTAGTGCAACGGGGGGTGTTCGTGGCTGGCTTGCTCCGCAATGATCGCGGGGATGTCCCACGACGCGACGAAGATGCTCTTCGCTTCGTCGTCCCAGAGACATTGCACGCCGAGCAGGTGCACGCGCGCGGCGAAGGCGAGCGCGGTGATGAGCAGGAGATAGAATTTGGGTGATTTTATAAAGCTAAATCGCGGCATCGTGAGAGATTTTACCATATCTGAAGCAATTCTGCGAAATGGAGTTTGTGAAACGTGAGGCGTGATATGCCAGATAACAAAAAACACTACTTGGCATTCTTCGCGTTCTGAGCGCTCTCTGTGGTGAATTACAGCAGTCCTATGCAAAAATATCCGAACCGCGCGGCGCGGTTCGGATATTCAGATTTTCATAGTAATCCGAACTCAAAAATTATCAGTTGCCCCCCTCATCGCGCCGCGTTCTGACGTAATCTCCGATATACTGCCACAGCAAATTGATGACTTGCGTCTGCAAACGATCATCAGCGGTGCGGCTGCGCGCCCACCTGACAACCTCTTCTTGAATTTCGGCGCGGTATTGGGCATATTCGTCCAGTATTCGTTGACATTCCGCGTCATCTTTGGGAACGCTGACCGCGCCTTTGTTGCCAGCCTCTTGCCACTTCTGAACGAATTCCGCTTTGGTCGTACTCCCGACGAATCTAAGCTCTTCATCAATCATAATATAGCCAGTCCCTAACGCGCCGCCACCATTAAAGAGTTCTCTGCCTATCTGTACTTCACCTTCGGGTAAGCGGTGTTCTTTGGTAACTACACCGGGCGGCACGAAATCATCGGGGAAACGCCGCAACCTACTCTTATCCATCTCGCGCCATACCTCTTTTGCTAAAGTGCGCGCGCTGGCAGTACGTTTTTTACGCGCCGCTTTGAGACGGTTAGCTATGGTTATTTCTTCCAGTTCTCTCTTACGTTTGTACAGGCGCTTTAATTCACTGTACAAACGCTCGCGCCATTGACGCTGTTCGGCGGGGTCTTCCACTCCCAATGCTGCAAATATCGCTTCATCCAACTCCGCGCGGTCAGCTTGCTCTAATTCATCGCCCATAGGATACACCAAATCTGAAGGACGCCGAATCAAAGGCTTAATCGCCTCCAACAATCGCGCCTTCGCACTCTCTGTAAGATTGGCGGGACAAGGCACAGGAATCATTTTGGTGACAACTACATCAGTATCCAAAAATCCCTCTCCCATGTTACGCGCGTACCAATTTTTGAAAAACAACGTCAGTGTCGAATTAAGCAACGCAGACAGAAGTTCGGGACTTAATTCTCCTTTGGGGTAAATGTTGAAAAACCGTTTGTTGCAAATATGTTTTTCGCGGTTTAGTGGAACAATATGACGATACCGATGTGATTGTGCCCAAAAGAGCGCGCCTGGCTCCGGCGGGCGCAGGTCATACCACTGACGCGGGTTGTCGGGGTTGTCACTGACGCGACTAGCACAGGTTGACCGTTGATGAATTCCTTCACGTTCTCCGTAGTGAATATAATCCAACACATGAGTACCTTGCAAATCTTCGGGGGCATCAGAGACGATGAGGACTTTCTTTTTCAACGTCGTAGGGTCAATTGCTAATCCCTCGACCTCCATTACACTAAATACCAACGGCTGCAAATACCGCGCCTCTATGAAATGCGCGGAGCCATCCCCCGCCCTAACCACTCGCACGGTACGCGCCTGCCCGCGCGTCAGTCCATATAATTCAGCTAAAGTCTCGTTATCTATTTCATCCGTCCTATCTTGTACGTAGAAAAATTTATCCGCGCCAGATTTCACACCATATTTTACTTTCGCTACTTCGCGCAAAGGTACCAGCTTATCACCAAAAGCATCGAGTATATCGAAGAACAAGTCGGGGGCGCGGAGATGAATGCCCCACTTGGTACCCACGTATTTGCCGCCTTGCGCGCGCAATGAATTCCAGTCCCCGTTCCATTGCGCGGGAGGTTCCGCATCTTCATCATCGAACTCCCACCCCGCGAGAGTCAATTCTCCCTGGTTTACCACGCGAACGCGCCAACGTTCCCCATTAGTATTTTGAGTCAACCCCTCGATTTCGTTCACCAGCGCGTCCACAGCTTGCTGCCGCTTCGTTTCATTTTCTGTCTGTGGCAAAATCTCGCTCAGTTTTTGGCGGAGCAAGATGAACTTGATATCGTTATCAGCCCTAGCTTGCGCGTCATCGGTGCGCCGCAAAATAGTTACCGTCGTATTCACACGCGCCTCAGTGAACCACGGCTCGACCGCGCTCTCCATCACCGCGAGCACTTGAAACCGCTCCAGAATGAATTCCTGCAACTTAAACCCGTATTGGTTATCGAGCCACCCGCTGCCGGTCAATAGTCCGATATAGCCCCCTTCGGGCAAAAAATGCGCCGCGTGAGGCCAGAAATAGATATATAAATCGGACCGCGCCGATGGTCTGGTCGTATCCGTGCCCCACTCTTCATAAAACAGTTCTCGAAGAAACTTCTTGTACGATTTTTTAGGGGCATCCTTGACGCGAAATACGTCATCGATCTCCTCTTGGCGCACGTAAGGGGGATTGCCCACCACCGCGTCTATGCGGTCGATGGGAATACTTTGTTGTCTCTCATCACCCAGTCCATTCACCTTAACCGCGCCATGAGCTGGCATTTGAAAGGTTGGATTGCCGCGCCGCACATTGAAGAAATCCTCAACCGTGACCAGCGGATAGTTCGGCTCGCTGTCTAAATCGCGCGAAGCCAGATTGATGAGCGCCAAATGCGCGGCGAAGGGGGAAATATCAACGCCGTAAATCTGTTTCAGCAGGTC
>CAZSIG010000226.1:4704-6479 GCA_964606195.1 uncultured Anaerolineales bacterium | reverse complement strand
ACGCCGACGCCCGGCGCGACCGCGACGCCGCTCCCCGGCGAGGGGGGCTATTGCCCGAAGGACTGTGTGCCCGCGCCGGCAGACCCCGCCGAGCTTTTCGCGCCGATGGTGACTTGGGTACAGAGTCAAACTATCGCGGTGCAAAATTGGGGCACTTGGGTTACAAGCCTCACCAACTCCATAGTTTGGGAGTAATTTAGCGCAAATGTGCCTGCACCAGAAGCCCGCTGCTGGAAGTTTTGAGTTTATGAATACTATAAGACCTATGAAAAAAAGGGTATATCTGCTCTATGGCGCGCTTATCGTGATAATGTGCCTAATATGCGTGGACGTGGCGCGGGCGCAGACGCCGACGCCGACCGCGCGTATGTGCATAGACGCGAAGCTCCCCCAAGTGCCCACGCGCACCCCCGCGCCCACCGACTATGGCGGCTTCTGTTGCTTTTGGTATGAGGCGTGCTTTTGGACTAACTCAGTGGGGACTTGTTTCTACACGGGGATAGAGATGGGGACACAGCAGCGCGGGCAGTATTGGGAATCATCGCGGTATCCCGACCGCTGGTGCAATGAGGATTGCCAAGCGGTACAGACCAAATGGCATTTTTATATGCCGATTATCTTTCGGAATTATACGCCATGAAAAAAATAATATTTGTTATTATCATCTTTATAGCCTTGAGCAGCCCCGCGCTGGCGCAAGCCCCCGACGCCGCCGCTAATCGCCACTTGACGCGGTGGCGGGGCAAGTTTTCCGCGTGGCAAGACGCCTCACTAGGCGCGGGGCGGGAGATTTATGACCTGCGCGGGACGTTGGCTAACTACGTCTATCCCGTGACGCGCAACGAGGTTTTGGTAGGTTACATGATAATAGGCGGGGACGGGACACTGGCGGAGTTTGCCGCGACGACGCATCCGCTGTTCACCGCCCCCGCGCTGACAGGTTGCCCGCAGGTGGTGCGCGCCGCCCCCGCGCTCTATTACTGCCGCCGAGAGGATGGCGCGGTAATCAATCCCGATAACGGCGTAGAGATACATCTCGGCGCGCCGCGCCCGCAGACCGCGACCTCTAGCACTGATAGCGAATATAGCACGCAGGGCGAATACGGCATAATGGCGTTCGGCGACGCGGTCATCCCCGGCGTGCCCGACGTGAATCAGTTCTATATCGCGGGCTGCCCCAGTGGGTGCGCGCCCGCGTCGGCGGCGAACATCATCGCCTATCATTACTACAGCGACACCGCGCGCTTTGCGAATCTACTCGATATGACCACGCCCGGCGAGCAACAGATGCGGTTGCAAGACGCCCTGCGCGGGTATATGGGAACGTGGTGTCAGGACGGCAACGGCTGGACGATTGCGAGTGCTATCGCGCCGGGTATGGAAAACTATACCAGCGACCGCGGCTATATCCCCGAAACGGAATACAAACTCACGGAGCACGTTAGTTTTAGCGATTATCGCGATGAGATTGACGCGCAGCGCCCGGTGCTGATTGCGTTTCAGAATGATGATTACTATCGCGGGGTAGGGCACGCGGTAACCGGGGTGGGCTATGACAACAACGGTTATTACATTGTGCACGATAATAAATGGCCCTCTGGACAGGTATACATAAATGCCTACAGCGATTATGGATTTATCGAATATATCTTCTATGGCGTGATGGGAGACACCATCACGCACACCTCCGAAGTAGGCTGCGGTTTGCCCGTCTCGACCACCGTTGACCCCCCGCTGACCGCGCCGGGCTATTACACCGTTACCTTTGCCATGAG
>CAZSIG010000226.1:0-4604 GCA_964606195.1 uncultured Anaerolineales bacterium | reverse complement strand
CCGTTGACCCCCCGCTGACCGCGCCGGGCTATTACACCGTTACCTTTGCCATGAGCGATAATGATGACTGCGGTGGCGAGCCTGAAGATTTACATCAGCGCAATGTGGGGATAGGTTTGGGCTGTACCAACGGGATGTCGCTATCGCACACCTCCGCGCCAACGCTCTGTATACTGTCTGATATCGCGGCGGGAGTCATGTTAGATAACAGCCTAACTGAGACCATGACCTCGTTCTTCACTGGCACAGTTGTTGTTACTAATACCGCGATACTCACAGAATTAACCGATTTGTGGCTCTATCCCGGAACGGGCAGTTGGCAAAACGATACGCTCAAGGCGTGGGACTTCCAATGGGATTGGAGCCCGTTGACCACCACGCTGCCGGTGACGCTCTGCCGCAATGAGGACCCGAATCTCGATAGCGCGGCGCGGTGGGATACGGTTGGCGACGTGACGTTTAGTGATGGCACGGCGACATTGGAGAATACGCTCTACGACGCCAGCGCGACCTACACATCTTGCTATATCCTCAATAGCGACCTCGCCAATCCCTTCGCGTGGCAGGCGGTATCAGACGAATTCGCGGGCGCGTTGGAGGACTGGGCAGACTATCAAGCGCGCATTATGGAGTATGGCGCGGGGACTATCGCGCTGGAGATGGAAGAATACGCGTGGCAGTTGACCAACCTCGATAGCGGTACGTACACTATGACCATCAACGCCCGCGCCGCGCAAGTCCTAACTGTACCCTTGCGTGCCAGCGTTGAGGATTACATTGTGGACGATGCCTCGACCTTCGAGCTTGACCAAACCGACCGCGTCTATTCGTGGACGTTCTCAATAGACAGCGGCGATTACATTGTCAAATTGGGGCGCAAGGATTTTATGCCCGGCCGTGCCATTATCAACGAGGTATGTATCCAATCGCCCGCGCAGTCCTACACGGAGACGCGCTCGGCGCAATTGGCGCAGGCGGTCATGTTGCCCGAATATTCCCTCGTCACGATGGACTTTCGCGCCCGCGCCAGCCGCGCCAATCTCCCTGTTATCGTTTACAAAGACGGCGCGATGGTGGGCAAGAAGGCGGTAAGCACGGCGTGGGAAGATAATCACATCGCCTTCACCAACGAGTATCTGGGACCGCGGGACGTGCGAATCACGTTCCAATCTGATGACGCGGCGGATTGGCTGGAGATTGAATATATCTGCCTGAGCCGCGATGATGATACCTGTCTCCCTTGGTTTAACGGCGGCATCAGAAACGGGGACTTTTCCGAAAACACGGGAAGCACGCCCGACTATTGGGCGGTGCACCCCTCCGGGGGCGAAGTGGGGAACTCCGCGTATTGGACGAGCACGGAGGAGGTAGTTTTTCCCGCGCCGTCCGCGTTGCAGTCCATACCCGCCGCGATTGACCAAGAGACAGAACACCTACACGCGCAGAAGCTACGCGTAACTATCAATGCGCGCTCGCCGCTGAGTCAAAGCGTAGAACTACATCAGCGATGGGACTACGCGACCAACAGCAGCGTTAATCCCTTCGTGAGGTTTTGGGCTAATGATTGCACGGTGGACAGTTCGGAGCGGTCAATTTGCGTATTTGACACCGAACTGCCCGACAGCTACGCGGTCAGCGATTATTCCAATTGGACGTTGTATATCGGACACGAGGGGAATGTGGGAGAGACGCCGCCGGCAGTGGTGATTGATGATGTCTGTGTGCAGGCGGTGACGACGCCCGACCGCCCGCCGACGTGGACGCCACTACCGCCCACGCTGGGACCCGGCACGCCGTCGCCCACCGCGACACCGACCGACCCATCCGGGGGACCGGGACCCGGGGGCGAGGAGCCGGTTACTAATACCCCATACCCCACCGCGCCGCCCACCGATACGCCGGGCGCGGGGACGCCGACCGCCGTCGTCGAGACGCCCTGGCCCACGACGACGCCCTGGCCCACCGATACCCCGTTTCCATCGCATACCCCCTCGCCCACTGAGGAGGGCGGGGGACCCCATGACCCGCTGACGAGCACCCCGTCGCCCACCGCGTCGGGGACGTTTACCCCCACGATGACCGCGACGCCCGCTAATACCCCCACCGCCTACCCCACCGCCGCGCCGCAGCCCACCGTTGACGATTTGGTAGACGCGGAGTGCTGTACGTACTGTATCTACTACAACCGCGAGACTGAGACTATCGAGGAGGCGGGGAGCATAAGCTGCGCGGGGTGTGATAACTGCGTCTTGCCCGATACGCCGACCGCGCCTGAGGTGACCATTCGCGATTTCTTTTCAGTAGACTTTTGGGCGGGGTGGTTTTGGTGGGTGGTAAGTTGGATAGGTTGGGTGGGCAACCTCATCGCGTGGCTAGTCTGTAAAGGGTATTACAAGTGGATTTGCCCCCTCATCTGCCTACTACAGACGTGGCTAAAATTCTTCTGGTATTCGTTGCAGACGTGGCTTGGTTTGCCTTATGACATTTGGAATTATCTATTGGACAACGTCTTGCCCGCGCTGCGGGAGTGGCTTGACGCCATCGAGGAGCTTTTGACCGCGATAGGCTCATTCTTCGAGATGTTGATAGAGGCGTTGTGGTGGCTGGCGCGCAAGTGCTGTTGTACCCCCGTCTACGCCTTGCTCGGCTTACTAACCTACTTCGTTAGACAATCTGACCATTGTACCATAGCATTACAACCTACACCGGGGCCCGGCACGCCCGCGTGGACACCGACACCAGCGCCACAGACGGCGCCGCAGTTCCATTATCCCACCAGCGCGCCCGGCGCGGGGACGCCTACCCCTACCATGTATTGGGACGCGGCGACGCCCACGTTACTCCCCTGCGCCACGCCGATAAACCCGGCTGATTGGGGCGTTCCCTCTGACTGCGCCCATCCCGACGGGATAGGCGAGGCATTGTGGTGTAACTTCATCGGAGGGCTGCGCGCCTCGCAGGACAGTCCGGGTACTAACCTTTTAACCGTATGGCTGCCCCGTGCTAGTCTGTGGTTCGCGGTAGGGCTGTGGACGATATACCGCATTAGAGGCTGGATAGACCAGAATTAGACCATGATAGAATCAACTTTAGGGGAACAATTTCAATTTGTCATCGAACTGTTATTAACTAATTTGTTTCGCGTTTCGGGCAATGTGTTCGCATACGTTGCGCGGTTTTGGGACTACACCGACTTTGTGCGATTAGGCGCGGAGTTGGGGCGGCAGTGGGGGACGATAAAGCACATCGGCTGGACGCTACAGACACTACTCCCCGCGATAGAGCTGCTCCCCGACATTTTATTCGCGCTGGCGTGGGTATTAGTAGTAGAAATCGCGATGTTGGTAATGCACTTTGCCTTTGCCAAGTTCGCGCACAAGTAGCCGCAGGCTTCACGCCTGCGCTGCCCACTAGGGTTATTCCGGCTTTTGAGCCGTTGTAACAAGGGGGAACGAGACGGGGCGCGGCGACTGACGGGGCAAAACCCCTCTCCCCGCCCGTCCGTTCCTACCGGTAAAATCTTACAATGACAAAATTTGTCAGTAGCTACGGAGTTCAACTTATCATCGGCGTCGTCCTAATCTTGATTGTCTTGCGAACAATCAAGAAGGACAAGGGGGCGTGGGCGCGCGCCGCGCATTGGCTGAAGAACGGCGACCCCATAGACAAAGTGCCCCTCGCGGTTTATCGCGACGGCGACGAGGAGCTATACAAAATCCGCAACCGCAGCGGTTGCCATACTCTGCTCGTCTTGGGTATGTTGCTCTTTATGACCACCTGCTGCGTGAGTACGCTCTTGGGGCGCAATCCCTTGCTACCGCGCGGCGCGGCGGCAGAGCCCGCGGAGACCGCCACCGCCAAGCCGACGCCGACCATTGATTGGAGCACGCAGACCCCCCTACCCACCTACACACCGCTCGCCACCTACACGCCAGAGCCGACCAAGACGCCCGTACCGTCTACCACGCCGATAGCGACCTACACGCCGCAGCCCACCTATACGCCGCTACCCACCTACACACCAGACGATGCCCCCACCGCGCTGCCCACCGCGACCGCCACGCCGCCCGCGACGCGGTTGCCAACGGAGACCCCCCTGCCAACATTGAGAGCCTTGACATTGCAGCCATTGACCGCGAGCGCGGCAGTGACCAAGTCGCTGATTATCACCGTAACCGCGACGGTTACGCCGACCGCAGTGCCAACATGGGACGCGTGGCACGTTGTTAACATGGAAGTGCGCGACATGGCAGACCGCCGCGATGGGTCAACCGAAGTGCGCCATATCCTGATAGACGCGCACGGGAATTTCACACATAGCCTAGACATAAAATGCCGAATGTCCAACGCGGAAAACGACCTGCGCGTCAACGAGCGCAAGTCGCAAAAGGTGCTCGTTCATTCCGGTGTGCCCGCGTACACCTTCTACATCGGGCAAGGGGGCAGCACGTGGGACGTGCAGTTTTATGAATATAAGACGGAGCAGCAGGCTATCGACATTAGCGAATTGCTCAAGTTGCCCGTCGGGAAGAACCAACTTATAGAGGTTTATTGGGAGTTCGGGGCTTGCCCCGTGGTGCAACACGCACAGGTGAACCCCGGCG
>CAZSIG010000225.1:5050-6491 GCA_964606195.1 uncultured Anaerolineales bacterium | reverse complement strand
TCCTTCAGCGGCACCTCCCACACGTCCACCGCGCCGTTGCTGAATTCGCGAATCAATTGCACCGCGAACCGCTGCGGCAGGAAATTCGTCGTGCGCACGAAGCCGACCGCCTCCCACCCATCGGCGCCGTTTTCCGCGTCGTACTCATAGCCGATTTCGGGTATCGCGATGTCATCGACGACCCAACCGGGGGCGTTCGCTGCATCGTCCGCGATGTGCTCGAAACGCACCAACACGCGCCGTCCGGCGTAGGCATCTAAGCTTATTTCCTCGTTTATCCACATCGGCGTCTCGCCTCCCCCCGACACGCCAGTATAGCCGGGGCCGTAGGCGTTGCCGTGCGGGTCATTGGTCGTGGTGCTGGGACCGTCCAATATCGTCCAGGTTTGTCCCCCGTCGGTAGATACCTCGACATACGCGTAATCCCACTCCTCCTCGATGTCATACCACGTCCAAAACGAGAGGGTAGCGCGGCGCGTCTCGCGCAAATCGAACTCGCGCGTTAGATTGGTCACGCAATCGTCACAACGGTTGGCGTACCAGAGATAATCGTCACTATGCGGCACTGTCGGCACGAGCCGCGTGCGCGGCGCGCCCGTGAAGTTGATATGCAAGTCGCCCCCGCGCCATTCTGGCGGTAAAAACTCGATGTAATCCGCCGCGAACTGGTGGACGGTGGTATCGCCCCTGGCGGGATACTCCTCGTGCGATTCCGTCGTGCTCGCCTGCATATACAAATCTTGATAGCCGTATCGTCCATCCGCCACCGCGACATTGTTCAAATAGTTCGCGACTACCCAATCCTCAAACAGCTCTTCCCCCGTCATCCCCTCATCCGCCAGTGCCAAATCGAAGCTCTCCATTCCATCTTCGGGCAGCGCGACGAGTTCGCGCACCGCGTCTTCGCCGAATAGTTGATAATAGTATTTCAAGAACATATACGCCGCGCCGTAGTGCAACGTTGAACTACTGGGGTCGTGTGGCCACGCGGTCAACTGCGTATCGGGACGCCAGATGAAAAGTTCCTCGGGACCGCCGGTGCTGTAGCCGTTCAGGTTCATCGCTAACTCAGACAATCCCTCGTTGACCCACGTCGTCTCGTTGCGGTCCATGTTCCAGTGAATCATGTGCTGGAACTCGTGTGCCAGCACGCCCACGTAATCATCTTGCCCGGGAAAATACCCCATTCCCAAAAAGCTCTCGATGTTGATATAGAACATCTCGCGCTCATTGGAATATTCGTCGACCGCGCGCGGGAACAAATCCGCGCTGGAGAAATAGCCCCCCACGCCGGGCACCTTGCCGTTGTAAATGTGTAGGCGTTCGTCACCATCCACGCCGGGCGTCCATTCCGCGCCGAATAGCTCGCGATTGCGCTCGTACACGCGGTCAAAATCTCGCGCCGATTTTTCCAAGTCATCCTGTTCTACATCATCATTTT
>CAZSIG010000225.1:0-4950 GCA_964606195.1 uncultured Anaerolineales bacterium | reverse complement strand
CATAATCCCATCAATCCCAACAGAACCACAACTACAATTATAATCTTATCATTTCGTCTCATAATTTATTCTCCTACACATAGTTCAATAGAGCTTACGTAACTTCGGTGTATTTTTAACCGCCGAGGACGCGGAGCGCGCAGAGTTTTAGCTATCATCTTTACTCTCTGGAAAATATGAATCAGGATGATCGTGTATAACCGCATATATTAGACTTGTTCCCAAATAAGATTTTGGACGGGAAAGCAATTATATAGGACGCGGATTCACGCGGATTTTCAGGATTTAAGCTCTTTATCCGCGTCAATCCGCGCTAGGGCTTTCTCAAAGTTGGGCAACCTCCCGCAGGTTCAAACAAAGTAACCTTGCTCAGCGTGGTTATGGTTGTAGGACGATATATTTCGTCAGGCAAATCAAACCTGCGGGAGGTTTTGGCGGCGCGGTTGGTACTTTGAGAAAGCCTTAATCCGCGCAAATCCGCGTCCTATTTTCTGCCTGGTTTATTAAGGAGCAACTCTATTAGCAGCAAATTTTTCCTTTAAGGAAACTTCGCGTTCTCCGCGCCCTCTGCGGTTAAAAAGGACTCAGTTTTTAGTTCGTTTTAGCCAATTCAACATGAAATTCAGCCTATCTTCCCCATTCGGCGTATCTCCGAACAGCACCTGCGCGAGTACGGCATTATCGAACTCCGGCTCCTCCTCCAAAAATCGGGACAGATAGACGCTATCACAGCGCACCACTAACTCCTCGCGGCGCAGATTGGGCTTCAAAGTGAGTGCCTTTTCCTGCCCCGCGTCACCGTTGCTTCTCTGCACCGCCCCCCCGCGTATCGCCAAGTCTACCACCTGCGTGACGACTTCGGGATCGATAGGGCGCCCTTTTTGCTGATGATACTGTACCAGACGCAGAATGATCTGCTGACGTGAGAGTTCGCGCGGTTTCGCTTTCAGCAAAGAGTACAATTGCAGCATCACCTGCCACCGCAAATCGGGGGCAATTAAAGTCGGCTTGCGTTTTCGCAAAATGTGCCGATAACGTTCCAACGGTGACGCGGCGCGGTCTGCCCGCCAAGCCGAGTCATTGCGACGTTCCACTTGCACAATATCGGGATTATCCTGTAGCAAACTGAGGAATTTGTCGAAGCGGTAATTGCGTTCATCGAAATTGGGCAGTCGGCTCATCAGCAACTGTTTAAGCCGTCCAATATTCATCGGTAGCGCGTCCTCTTCCTCTAATTCTGCCATAAGCTCCGCCAGATTACTCTGCACTACCGCGTATGTGGGAATCTCCGGCGCCGCGGAACTCGCATCGGGACTGTCGACTACCAACGCGCCATTTTCCTGCGAGATAACCTGTACGCTATCGGGATTAGCCTCCAGAAAATGGCGAAATTTGCTGAAATTGTAGTCTTTGGTATCGAACGCGGGGATAAATTTTACCAATTCCTCTTGAACGCGACTCGGATTCACCGGTAGTTCATCATCTTTCGCCAACTTTTTCATCACCTTCGTTAGAGCTTGTTGTACTTCCTCGTAGGGAGTTATTGCGTCGGGAGGCGCTGCCTCTTTTCGTTTCGGCGCGGTAGGTGTTTTATGAACAGGAGGTGGCATTCGGACACCTGTTTCCTCAACCGCGCGCACTAACAACAGATTACCCTCCTGTTCCAAAGTCACCACGCTGGGATAATATTGTAAGAAATCTTTGAACTGTTTGAATCCCCAACTACTTTCCTTAAAATCGGGCGCGATTTCCTTGATTGCTGCCTTGACGCGGTTAGCCGGGGCTCTGGTTATGCCATTACGCGCCAGTTTTTGCATTACCTGGCGCAATAATTGTGTACCGTGGTCAATAATCTCCGCCCGCGTCTCAGATGTCCCGTTGCTGCTTAGCAAGGTATCATAGTAAATGAACTCATCACATTGCTCAACCAAGTGCGGACTAGAAATTTGGCGAAAGCCGACGCCGATGACATATTTGCCGCGCTCCGATAGACGATGTAATACCGGCGTGAAATCGCTGTCGCCAGTGACTATGGCGAAGATGTCGATGTTCGGATGGGTGAAAATCATCTCGGTTAAATCTATCGCCATCCGCACGTCCGCCAAGTTTTTGCCCACCATTCCGCCACCGCGCAGGTGAATCGACTCGATTGACAAGTCTTTAAGCTGTCTCAAATATCTCTGATAAACGCCCCAACTGCCATAAGCGCGGCGGATAACCACCTTGCCGCGATTTTTGAACCATTCCAGCAGCGGCTCAAGTTTAGTAGGATAACGAAAACCTCCCTGCGCCGCGTCGATGTTATCTAAATCAATGAATAACGCGATTTGTGATATATGTTTTACTTCAGTCATTTTTTCTCTTCACGTTTTAAGCATCACGTTTCACGCCCTACTACTCGTCCACAGACGGCGTAGGCGCGTGTACATGATGAAATTATAATACGCCATCAACAAACATAACAACAACCCGTGCGCGCCATCTTTATACCCCGCCAACGAAATATAGCGGCGTTTGAACTCGCGCAAGGGTTGCAAAATAAAATTACGCCATTTGACGCGCGTACCCTGTTTGAATAATATTTGCGCCTCGAAATCGGTGTAGCGATTCTGCTTCTTCAAAAACTGCCTCACCGTATCGTAGTTGTAATGAACAAAATGCTCTTTTAGGTATCCCGCTTCCCCATCCAGTATCGCCAACTCGTGCACTTCGCGTTGTGGGTCATACCGCGCGCGGTCGCGGCGCATCAGGCGCAACTGATGGTCGGGATACCAGCCTGCGTGCCCGATGCGCTTGCCCCAGATGATATTGTGGCGCGGAATCCAGTAGCCATCATACGGAGAGTTCTCCGTAACTTCGCGTATCTCCTCCGCCAATTCCGGCGTGACGCGTTCATCCGCGTCCACGAAGAGCACCCATTCATATTTAGCGCGCGCCAGCCCCTCATCGCGCATTTGGGCATAGTTCACAAATTTCAGTTCGTACACCACCGCGCCCATCTGCCGCGCAATCTCCACCGTCCCATCAGTGCTGAGCGAATCCAGCAATACTACCTCATCCGTCCACTGTACACTCCGAATACAATCCGCGATATGCTTGATTTCGTTCTTGGTCAGAATTACCGCCGAGATGCCCATACATTTTCTCTCCATATATTGTATCTCTAGTTTGGCGCAAAACGCATAAGGTAATTTTAATCTGTACCTAGCGCGTTGTCAAGTTAGCTGTCAAAAGATTCGCGTAGGGCTCACGCGAATTGAGAAGTAGGCTCCATGAGCATAGCTCTCCACCAATGGATGAAAATTATCGCGGCGCGGTAGTGGCGGTATGGGGATACCGCCCTGGAGTCGCGCATCCTAGAGGGCGCAATCCCCATTGCGCCTATTTTCGGAGTAGTAGCCACACCGCGTTGAGCTGTTACCCCCTGACTGCGTAAGATACCGAGTTATTTGTCAAATGATGGAGGTCAAAAGGGCGCGATGCTGGTGTAAATCGAGATATTGGTCGATGAGGCTTTGAATTTGTTGTTCTAGCTGCACGATCATCTCGCGCGGCGTGGAGTAGCGAATATTAACACCTTGCGCGGTTTGACTCACTGCAAGATAGCGGAGACGGCACCGCACCTTGATGCTTGCGCCGCGATTGACGCGGCGAAATGCACGAATCGCGGCTTATGTGCGTGAGCTTGTTTCATGTAAGGACAACAAGAGCACCAAGTATTTTTTTCTCACCAATGCCCATACGCGGTCAAAAACTATCATTCGAGATAAGAATAGCCTTAACGTCCTTCGTACGCTTGGTGGTGGAATAGTTATCATTTTCACTATCACCTACCGTTTAACCACTACTTCGATAAAAAAATCAACGTGCTCATCATATACGCGGTGGTGGATACTGTCGCGAATTTGACAGCAACTGGGGTTTAGGTTATAATATCCATAATAATACTTAATTAGTATAATTTGCACTAACTTAACAGGAGAGAGACATGGCAATTATCACGCGAAAAGTTGACTACGCGGCGCGCATTTTGCTGCATCTGGCGCGATTGCCGGAGGGCACATGGACGACGACGGAGGAAATCGCGCAGCAGGAACTGATTCCCAAACGCATGATTCGGCAGATTATCGCGCAGTTGGGCAACGTGGGCATGGTGCGCACGCGGCGCGGCAGCGGCGGGGGGATCACGATGGCGCAGGATGCGACCGAAACCAGCTTGATGGATATCATAGAAGCGTTGGAGGGCCCGCTCACCTTGAGCGAGTGTATCGCGAATGAGCATGTTTGCCCACTGGCGTCCAGATGCCCGATGCGCGGCGCGTTGGCGGAAGCGGAACGTAATTTGGTGAACGACCTGCGCGCGCAGACGCTGGACAAATTGGTGAAGGTAGCGGTCAGCGATCAGCTTTCAGCAATCAGCTAGGGGGAGATTTATGAGCAAGAATAAAGTGACGCGAAAAATCGTTCGTATTGATGAGGAACTGTGCAACGGCTGCGGGTTGTGTGTGACGCCCTGCGCGGAGGGGGCGATTGAGATCGTAGATGGCAAGGCACGCGTGTTGCGCGAGGAATTATGCGACGGCGCGGGGTTCTGTTTGGGGATATGCCCAACAGGCGCGCTGAGCATTGAGGAGCGCGCGGCAGCGGTTTTTGACGAGCACGCGGCGAAAGCGGAGATGGATAAGCGCGGTAAAACCTACATCGTGCAGACCTGCCACCTCTGCGGCGCGGGCGAGAATAGCCGCGTGTTACTGCCCTGCCGCAAGGATGGCGCGAGCCTGTGGGTTTGTACGCGGTGTCTGCCCACGTTGATCCATGGGTAGTAGAGTTGTTCCCTAATAAGCTAGGCAGAAAATAGGACGCGGATTTCCGCAGATTCACGCGGATAAATAGCTTAAATCCTGAAAATCCGCGTTAATCCGCGTCCTATATAATTACTTACCTGTCCAA
>CAZSIG010000224.1:0-6501 GCA_964606195.1 uncultured Anaerolineales bacterium | reverse complement strand
GTATTCCGAAGGAACAGATAGTGTTGGGATTTCGACCGCCCAAACTGCGCCCCTACACAGGTTTCGCGGTGGCATAGCTGTAATTTAGTAGGACTTACATAACTTCGGGGTATTTTTACCGCCGAGAACGCGGAGAGCGCAGAGTTTTGGCTGTAATTTGTAACATCTGAAAAATATGACCCTTGCTGTCTAACTGTTATGTTCGGTCTATGATAAGAGTACTTTAATTTCGCTCTAAGCCCCCGTCGCGGGGGCGGCTGCGGCAAAAACATCGTCCTATTTTATAACGCCCCCGGGGACGGGGGCTGAGAGCTATGTAGGGCGTAATTAAATCGCTTTCATAGGGTGTACATAATACTTAGACATCCAGGGGTGTATGACCGCGTATGGGGATGGCAAAATTATTTCTTTGAGAAAACTCCGCGTCCGGCGTTCATCCCCCCACAGGGACGCTCTCTGCGGTTAAATTATGGTGAATTTGCGTAAGTCCTAGTATATATCAACGCTAGCAGTTCTTTGCCCAGCGTAATCACGTTAAACTACTTACTCAGGCACACACAATAAACCTAAGAGGAATGGTCAAGGTGGCTACTAATTGATCGGTAGGCGTGATGACACACAAATCATGCTTCTTTTCGCTCCAATCGAGACCACATAAGTATAACATGGTTCACTCTTCCTTTCTGTGATCACCCTAGCTACAAGAGGACGCAGCTTGCCGTATTCCTATTTAAGCCCTCGCAGGGCAACACGCTTGCATCACCTGGGGGACGGTCCGCGTTAGGCGCTCGCAGCGCAGGTTAGCTGCGGTCCTCTGATCCAGATGCCTTGCCGCCAGAGACAGCGGGAAAGAGACTGCTAGGTTAATTGTACTACTCTTACAATATCTTGTCTACCTGGATTATAACAAATAGGTTGGCTTGCTACCCATTTATAGAAGATTTGCGTAAGCCATCAAATCTTACCCCCCGCGTCGTTATGTCAGTCAGACTTCCGAAGTTTTCCGAAACTTCGGAAGTCTCCCCCAAGAGAAAGAGCGCGCCATCTTTATCAGATGGCGCGCTCTCTTTTATCTATATTGTACTGAAAACCTAAACCAATTCAGGTTGCAACAAACCATAATTGCCGTCGCGGCGACGATACACCACATTCACTTCGCCATGATCGGCGTGATAGAAAATGAAAAAGTTGTGTCCCAACAATTCCATTTGTTCAATAGCCTCGTCCTCGGTCATGGGCATCATGGGGAACCGCTTTACTCTGACGATCGCTGCCCCTTCTTCCTCTTCTTCCTCTTCTGGGATTTGTAGCATATCCTCCGCGCTGATTCCGCCTAGTCTGCGGGCGCGAGCGTGGCCACGTTTCCCTTTATAACGCGAAATTTGTCGGTGCATCTTATCTACGACCGAGTCAAATGCCGCGGTAATATCCTCCGCGCGCTCCTCTGCCCGCAGAATAGTGCGATCACTGCGCAAGGTCAATTGCACCACATGCCTATCGGATGCACTCTTTCGATTTAGCGCGGATAACTCCACGCGCGCCTCAGACGCATCGGGCAAATACCGATCTAATTTGTTGACCTTCTTCTCCACATAATCGCGTAACCAATCGGTCACTTCCATATTCTTACCAGTAATAATTATCTGCATTGTTCGTTCTCCTTTCACTACGCGGTCACAACCTCTAAAAGTAATTTGGCACAACGTTCCATGTCAGCAATGGCGATACGTTCATTCACCGTGTGAACCTGTGACATTCCGGTACTGATAATGATACTCGCTATGCCATGAGAGTTAAAAATATTGGCATCACTGCCCCCACCGCACCGCTGTAAATTGGGGGTATAGCCCATTTTACGCAAAGCCTGCTGAGTCTTTTTCACTACAGACGCGGTCTCCGCCACTCTGAAGCGTTCATAAGTACGATTGACGGTTATGTCAACAGTCGCGCCATGTTTGCGCGCCGCGTTCTCTAACGCGGTTTTCATAGCCATAGTCTGTTGTTCTAATTTATCGCTGCTATGGCTGCGCGCCTCACCGCGCAGTTCGACGTGGTCCGGAACGATGTTAGTAGCTGCTCCACCTTGAATAACGCCGACGTTGCTCGTCGTCTCCTCGTCAATCCGTCCCAACGGCATTTGCGTGATCGCCTCCGCGGCGACAAGTATCGCGTTGATGCCCTGCTCTGGAGCGACTCCCGCGTGCGCGGATTTGCCATGCACGACAGCCTTGATCCCATCTTGCGCGGGAGCCGCCACCGTTACATCCTCTATACTCCCACTACCATCTAGCACCATACCCTCGCGGGCTTGCAATTGTCCAAAATCAAACGCTTTGGAGCCGAATAAGCCGATCTCTTCCTGTACGGTGAAAACAATTTCCAGTGGAAGGTGTTTCAACTGGCGTTCTTGCAAGATCTGCAAAAGCTCTAATATCGCCGCGACGCCTGATTTATCATCTCCGCCGAGTACGGTGGTGCCGTCACTGTAAACGATGCCATCTTCAACGCGGGGTTTCACCCCCTTGCCCGGCACAACGGTGTCTAAATGGGCGTTTAATAGCAGTGGGGCACCTTCTCCGGGAACCACAGCAACAAGATTGCCGATTTCATCGCGCCGCGAGCTAAATCCCCAACTCTGTAATAGTTCCTGTAAATACCGCGCTATCTCCTCCTCTTCTTTACTAGGGCTGTCAATAATCACTAAATCCAAAAAAGTTTGTTTAAGTCGTTCTCGATTAACCAACGTAAGCCTCTCCCTAGAGCATATTGAATTTATCATGATCCTACTGAAGAAAAGAAATAATCAGCAAGTTTAGCGGATTAAAACACTTTCAATGATATTCATACGCGGTCATAAGACAGTAAGAATCTGCTGACTTATTCATCTTTTTCAGAGGACGCATCATATTATATCACAAAATGTCGTTATGGAAAAGCTCAGAGCAATATAGCGGCACTAGCTACCTGACACTTTCAAATTACCCCTGCGGTCCGCGCCGTTGTTCGCCGAGTGAACTCGGCGCGGCTACCGGAACATAACGCGCTTCAGCGCGTTTCTCATAGCAACCATGAGTTCACTCACGGTATTATGTCGGCTCATATTAAATTCGTTCATAAAATTCGCGCGGGTGAAGTTCAGCGAAGTCAGCATGTTTCACCAAATGTCGGCGCACATCCACACACAAATGACATTTGCCCGCGTAACCTTCGGCGCGTTCTATGTAATCATACTCCGCACAGGCAAATTCATACAAGCCATACGCGCCGGTGCGAATTAAAATCTCAATCAACGGAGGATACTGTCCTGCTCGATAAGTGGCGCGAAGCTGGGACATATCACGCCATGAACCGAGCGTCAAACCGCCGCAAAAGCCGGGAATATAGTTGCCATATAAGTCCAGATGAGAATGAGGGGCGTACAGCAACTCCCCCGCGCAAGACAGCCCGCGCAAGGCTCGCGCCGGAGAGTGAGAAGCGTATCGCGCTAACGCGTAACCCGCGCGCCCGCCGGGAATGATGCCATAGTCATCCCACAAGATGTGCCGCGCCTGCGGCAATCCCAACTCATCTTCATATCTGGTCAACGGAACAGGCTCTTCTAGTCCGAATTGGGCAATCTGATTTGCGCTGTGCGATAGGTAAACAATAACTCGCGATGAGCCAAACACCGCGATTGCCGCTTGAATTCCCGTCCAGGTACGCGCCAGCGGAATGCGCTCCGCGTGAAACGGAGAGCAACTTATCAACACCGCTTGCAATCCCGCGTCGCGCAACGCGGTGAATTTCTCAACAGACTGCTCCATGTCTTTGCACCATCCCGCGTTGGTCTCCAGATAGCATGATATGCCCAATCGCGCCCCCATCTCCGTAGCCGCGAGTAACAGGGAAAAGTACAGAAACGGCTCTCCCCCGGTCAAGTGGACTTGATAACGATGATCCCAACACAGGGTAGCCTGTAACGCGGCGCGGGCAGTCTCAATGTCCATCGCGTCGCGCCACTCGGGACCGCAGCAGTATAAGCAGTGTCGGCATTTCGCCTGACATTTATAGGTCATAATGATTCCCAAATCGCGGGGTTGTAAGATTTCCATAGGTTAATTCCTTAACTCCACTAAAAAAAAGAAGATTTCACCACAAAGACACGGAGCGCACAAAGTCTTCAGTAAGTTAGCCCTTTAACTACATCATCCACACTGCGACCAGCCGCACGACTTACACACCGCGCACCCCTCAGAGAACTCAACCATGCTTCCACAGTCTGGACACTCGGGCGAGAGTCCTAGATCTGTCTTTATGCGCACGCGCTGTATTCGCTCATGATTGTCGCTGGCAATATAACGTTCTATCGCTTTTCCCACCGCGTCCGCGCAGGAGAGGGTCTGGCCACCATTGTGCCACGAAGGCGCCAGACAACGGATTCCTTGCAATTGCCGCGTAATCGCCTCTATATCGATTCCAGATCGCAACGCCAGAGAGATCAGCCGTCCGATAGCTTCAGATTGAGATGCCAGACAACCGCCGCTTTTACCCATAGAGAGAAAAACTTCGCACAATCCCATATCATCTTCGTTGATCGTGATGTACAGGGTGCGACCACACCCTAATTTCACCTTTTCGGTGATACCGCGCGTCTTATCGGGGCGGCGGCGCGGGCGCGGTTTAGCCTGTGTCGCCCGCTCCTCGCGCTTCTTTTTTCCCCTACTCAAAACTTGTTCGCGACGACTACCGTCGCGGTAAAAGGTGATCCCCTTCACACCAAGCTCATAAGCCTGCAAAAACATCGCGCGCACGTCGCCGGTCGTCGCTTCGTAAGGCGCGTTAATCGTCTTGCTGACCGCGTTATCGGTGAACCGCTGAACGGCAGATTGAATACGGACGTGCCATTCAGTGGAAACATCGTGCGAGGTGACGAAGACGCGGCGAACGTCCACGGGAATTCGCTCCATGCCCTGAATAGTACCTCGTTCTGCCACCTCTTGCATCAATTCCGCGCTATAAAAGCCGCGTTCTCGTGCCACCTGCTCAAACGTCGGATTGACCTCCAGCAACTCATCGTTGTCGAGAATGTTGCGCCGAGTATATACCAGCGCGAAAAGCGGCTCGATGCCACTCGAACACCCGGCAATGATGCTGATACTACCGGTCGGGGCGATGGTCGTGCGCGTGGCATTACGCAATCCCCGATTATGAACGCGGTCGCGCAACGTTTCCCAATCAAAGCGCGGCGCGGCGTCCAGCATCGCAGGTAAAGTGGTCAATTCCTCGGTAGGAGTGGTATCAATAGTGAACGCGTCATCGGGATAGAAAGAATCTTTGAAGACCGGAAACGCGCCGCGCGTCTCCGCTAAATCACACGAAGCCTCTGTACTCCAATAGTTTATCGCTTCCATGATCTTTAACGCGGCGCACTCCGCTTCCTCCGAGTTGTAAGGGATAGCCAACTGAATCAACATATCCGCGAACCCCATGACGCCCAGCCCGATTTTGCGCGTCTTGAGCGTCATATCCGCTATCTCCGGTAGCGGAAAACGGTTCACGGTGATGACGTTATCCATGAAATGGGTGGCGCGTTTCACGGTGCGTTCTAGCTTAGCCCAATCTACGCGGTGGTCGGGTGTCACCATGTGGGCTAAGTTGATCGAGCCGAGATTGCATGACTCGTGGGGGAGCAAGATCTGCTCACCACAGGGGTTGGTGCTCTCGTAATCTCCCAAGCGCGGTGTGGGGTTAAAGCGATTCATGCGATCGATAAACACGATTCCCGGCTCCCCGTTGCGCCAGGCGCCCTCTACGATGTGGTCAAACACATCTTTCGCCTGCAACTGTCCGGTTACACCACCAGTACGCGGGTTAACCAGCTCATATTCATCTCCGGACATCAAAGCCTGCATGAACGCGTCGGTGATAGCGACAGACATATTGAAATTGTTGAAGCGACCTTCCTGTGTTTTGCAAGTGATAAAGTCTAAAATATCCGGGTGGTCTACGCGCAGGATACTCATGTTAGCACCCCGCCTACGTCCGCCCTGCTTGATCACATCCGTCGCGGTATCGAACACGCGCATGAATGATATGGGACCCGACGCCACGCCCCCGGTCGAGCCGACAATGTCCCCCGCCGGGCGCAATCGCGAGAATGAAAACCCCGTGCCCCCGCCCGATTGGTGTATCAGGGCTGTCGCCTTAACCGCATTGAAAATACTCTGCATGGAATCTTCTACTGGCAAGACAAAGCACGCGGACAACTGCCCCAATTCCGTTCCCGCGTTCATCAACGTCGGTGAGTTGGGGAGGAAAACTAAATCAGTCATCATTTCGTAAAATATTCGCGCAGACTCGCTATAATCTTGTTTGAGGTTATAGGAACGATCCGCGCTGGCTATCACCTGCGCGACGCGCTGAAATAGCTCCTGTGGTTCTTCTACCACTTCGCCGTGATCATCTTTTCGCAAATATCGTTTCTCCAACACCATCAGCGCGTTGGGCGAAAGTGATGGTTCG
>CAZSIG010000223.1:0-6505 GCA_964606195.1 uncultured Anaerolineales bacterium | reverse complement strand
TTGCCGCCGAGCGCGCGGAGAGCGCAGGGTAGGGCAGGTTTCCATACCTGCCGTTGACCGTGAGTGAAACATAAAAGAGATAGGGCTTTCTCAAAGTCGGCGAACCTCCCGCAGGTTTAAACAACGTAACCTTGCTCCCGCGCGGTTATGGTTATAGAGCAATATATTTCGTGGAAAATCAAACCTGCGGGAGGTTTTGGCTGCGGTTTCTACTTTGAGAAAACCCTATAGGACTTACGCAAAAACGCACTATAACTAACCGCAGAGAGCGCAGAGAACGCGGAGAGTATCGAGAAAGATTTTTAGTGCCTGTCATACGCGATCATAAATATTCATTACAAGTCATATTCGCGGTGCGATAAAGATCTATCCAAAAAACTCTGCGTTCTCCGCGTCCTCGGCGGTAAAAATAACCCGAAGTTGCGTAAGTCCTACCCTATAAAAGGAGAGATAACATGAGAAAAAGCCTGATTCTCGCGACCATTTTTGTATTAGCACTATCAGCGTGTCAAGTCCCCGTACCGACCGCGACGCCGCCGGAGCCAACTATCACCCCCGCGCCGCTTCCCACGCCGACAGAGGAAACTACCCTCAAGCCGCCCGAATTATTCGACGTAGATTGGCACGACCGCGCCATCTTCAGCGCGGGATTGATAGCCGAAGCACAAGACGCGCTCGACGAGCTACCCGGCGCGACGGTCTATCATATCGATGTGCGTGTTCCCGACGATTTCTTCTTAATAGAGGGGAGACAAGAGGTGCTCTATACCAATCGCGAGGATGTACCACTCAACGAGATTTACTTTCGGCTATTTCCCAATGCCGCGGGCGGCGAAGTTCTCATATCTAACGTCAAAGTGAATGGGCAGAGCGTAGATGTCCCGCAGGAACTGCAACCTGCCGTGGGCATAGATAGCGGCTATCAATATCCCAACGCGGTGGCAGTACCCTTGCCCGCCGCGCTGCCCCCCGGCGAGCAGGTGGTAATCGAGTTGGATTTCGCGGTCGAAGTTCCCCGCGAGATGGGAGGCAACTACGGGCTGTTCGGCTACCTAAACGGCATCCTCGCGCTGGACGAATTCTACCCTGTGATTCCGGTTTATGACGACGAGGGGTGGAATGCGGAATCGCCTCCGCCCAACGCGGATGTAACCTACCTCGATGCCAGTTTTTACTTGGTGCGCGTGACCATCCCCAAAACGATGACCGTCGTCGCTTCGGGCGTGGAGATTGACCGCGCGGAGGAAGATAAAGACCGTATCTTGACCTTCGCGGCGGGGCCGATGCGCGATTTCTACATCGCTGCCAGCAATAAATATACTGTCACCAGCGAGACGGTGGGCGATACGACGGTCAACAGCTACGCCTTCGCGGAATACGAGGAGAGCAACAAGCTCGCGTTGCAATACGCGGTGGATGCTTTAGAGAGCTTCAGCGCGCGGTTTGGAATCTATCCGTACACTGAACTCGACGTGGTGAGCGCGCCGATGATGGCGCTGGGCATGGAATACCCCGGCGTGGTGGCTTCTTCGCTCAATCTGTATGACTTGGATAACGAGATTAGCGGCTTGCCCGCGCAGGTATTGCTCGAATCGACCACCGCGCACGAAGTTGGGCATGAATGGTTCTACAACGTTGTGGGCAACGACCAGGTTGACGAACCTTGGGTTGACGAGGCGATTGTGCAATATCTCACGGGGTTGTATTACCTCGACACTTATGGCGAAAACGCGCACCGGCAGTACCGCGCCTCTTGGGAGCAGCGTTGGGACCGCGTCGACCGCGCCGATATTCCCATCGGCTTGCCCGCGGGGGTGTATAGAGATAGGCAATACGGCGCGATTGTCTATGGACGCGGACCTTTGTTTATCGAGGCGCTGGCGGAGGAGATGGGACAGGGGAAGTTCGATGAGTTTTTCCGCGCCTATTATCAGACTAATAAGTGGGGCATCAGCACCGGCGCGGGGTTCAAAAAATTAGCTGAGCAATATTGTGAATGTGATTTGACGCCCATGTTTGAGGAATGGGTGTATGAGAAGTAAGGCGTGAAACGTAATGCGTAAAACGTGAGGCGTGAAGCGTGAAATGTGAGGTACATCGCGTAACTTACTTGTGTTCTTCACGTTTCGTTCATTAGAGGATAAACAACATGACTAGCTTAGAACGTTCGACGAACGGAATTCAGAAATTATTACATCAGGGAGTGCTGGCAGAGCGCGACGGCAACCGCGCCGAAGCGCGCCGCTGTTTCGAGGCGGTACGCGCGGCTGACCCCGATAACGTCATCGCGCTGCTCTGGTTGGCTTGGCTCGCGCCGACTAAAAGCCAGAGCATGACCTATTTCTGCCGCGTACTGGAACTTGACCCGCAGAACGAGAAGGCGCGCGCCGGCATTCGCTGGGCGCGGCAGCGTCCCGAAACTACTACGGGGCACATGGTTATATCGCGAACTGAAGAACCGCGTCCCGCTCAGAAACCGGTGCCCGCCGCCGCGCCCCCCCCCAGTGCAAAATCGGCTACGTCTCAGTCCGACCGCCACGAAACGCTGATAGGCGCAGCCGCCCTCACCGCGCAGAGATTGATGTTCGGCGCCGCGGTGTTGCTGACCATCATCTTTCTGAGCTATTTCGGCTCGGACATGGCACAGGGGGGCGCGTTCAGCAGCGCGCTAAACCGCGCCGCGATGAAGACGGTTGGGTATCTGAGCCGTATCATACGCGGTGACTTGGGGCTTTCCTCGGCGGGCAGCGTTACTATGCGTTCTATCCCCGTCGTCGAGATAGTGCCGGAACTGTTGGCGAGAAGTTTAGGGCTGTTGGGGGCGTCGTTGTTCATCGCGACTGTGATTGGCATAATTCTGGGGATGGCGGCGGCGGGCAGGCGCAATTCCGGCAGGTCGCTCTTGATACTCATGGCTTCCATCGCGGGCATATCGGTGCCCAGCTTCTTCGCGGCGGTGATTTTGCAGCGCATCATTATCCTCTGGGCGCGCAATATCGGCAATCCCCCGGTGCCCGTCGGTGGCTTCGGGTGGGACGAGCATATCATCTTGCCCGCGCTGGTGCTGGCAGCGCGCCCCATCGCCCAAATCGCCCGCGTCACCTTTATCTCCATCGGCGAGGTTCTGGAGCAGGACTACATTCGCACCGCGCACAGCAAGGGCTTGCGTCCCTATCGCGTGATGACGCGCCATGTAATTCGCAACGCCGCTATTCCCATTTTAACTACCGTCGGATTATCCCTGCGCTTCTCTCTAAGCAGCCTGCCGGTGGTGGAATTCTTCTTCGGCTGGCCGGGCTTGGGCTATACCCTACTCAAAGCGATCTCGCGGCAAGATGACAACCTGACCATCGCGCTGTTGCTCTGTTTGGGTGTCGTCTTCATCCTGATAAACCTGATTTTGGAGGTCAGCTACCGCCTGATTGACCCGCGCTTGCAAAAGGCGCAGGCGCAACTTACGCGAAGGACGAGTGAGAACCCTCTGGAGACGCTCAAGATGATTTTCCTCGATTTCTGGGAAATGCTCGTATATCACCCATTGCTGAATTTGAAAAATTGGTTCTTCAAGTCCGCACCGAAACGCCGCGCCGCACTCTTCGCGTTCAGCGGCGCGTCAGGAATGAAGAGACAAGTGTTCGAGAGCACCGCTACCGCGACCGCGTCGAAAACGCGAAAAACCGCAGACAGCATCGGGAGAAGGAACTACCGCGCCGAGCGGCGCCGCGCCTGGATACGCGGGACGTTGGGCAACCTGCCGCTGATGATTGGCGCGGTTTTGGTGCTCGTTCTGGTGGTCGTGGTCATGTTCGGCCCATACATTTCGCCCCACAGCCCCTACACCACTCACGGGTTGGTTTTCGAGAACGGCGAGTTCATCAAGCCCCCCTTCGCGCCTGATGCAACCTATCCATTGGGCACAGACGTGCTGGGGCGCGACATATTGACGCTGATTTTATCCGGCGCGCAGCAAACCTTGATATTGGCAATGATGGTTGTCGCGGCGCGCATGGTCTTGGGATTCATCTTGGGCGCGATAGCGGGGTGGCTGAGCGGTAGTTGGCTCGACCGCCTGCTGCTCGGCGCGACGGAGACCATCGCCGCGTTTCCCACGCTTCTATTGGCAATGATGCTCATTTTGGCATTGGGGATTCGCAGCGGAATGCGCCCCTTCGTCATCGCGCTCTGCTTCGTCGGCTGGGGCGAGACGATGCAGTTCGTGCGCGGTGAGGTGATGAGCATTCGCCCGAAGCTGTTCATCGAGAGCGCGGTGGCGGTGGGCTTGCGCACCCCGCGCATCATCCTCAGCCACGTTTTGCCCAATCTGCTCGCCTCGTTAATCTCCATCGCCGCGCTGGAGATGGGCGCGGTGCTGATGCTCTTGGGCGAGTTGGGGTTCATCGGCATCTTCATCGGCGGCGGCGCGTTCGCGGAGTTGGGCTGGTTGGCGCCGCCCTATCACTATTCCGATGTGCCGGAGTGGGGCGCGCTGTTGAGCAACGTCCGCACCTACGCGCAGACCTATTCCTGGATGGCCATTTATCCCTCGCTGGCTTTCTTCGTCGCGATTTTGGGTTTCAATCTGTTCGGTGAGGGGATACGCCGTATGGTGGAGAGTGTGGGGCTGAGTATCACGCGCTTGGTGAATCGCTACACCGTCGCGGCGGCGCTGTTGGTAATCATGGGCTTCACTTGGGCGAAGGGCAACACCGGCGTCACGGCGGTTTATCGCCAACATGCCGCCATTTTTGACGGGGACCGCGCTATGGCGCATGTACAGGCTCTCACCGCGCCGGAGATGGAGGGTTGCGCGTTGGGGACTGCGGGATTGGAGAACGCGGGGGATTACATCGCACAGCAGTTTGATGATTTCGGCATACAGGCAGCGGGTGAGAAGTTCTCCTATTTCCAGACGCGCGACCGCAGTTATGAAATTCTGGATAGCGTTCCCGAATTTGAAATTGTAGATGAGACGCCAGCTTTAGCGCCAAGCTACGGGCAGGACTACGCCGAATACGCGGGGTACTACCGCGATATGGGGTCAATTACGGGGCGTGTGCGTTTTCTGGCGATGGGTGAGTTGACGCGGCGAACGGGGTGGGGATTCCCGTTCCCCGCTTTGGAAAAACAGGACTACGCGAACGAGGTCTTGTTAGTATTATCTGATTACGATGCTTATCACTTGTATAACATACCGCGCGGTGGCATCCTCGTCGTCGCGGAGAATGAGAATGATTTAGTCCGCCGCTACACGCTATCATCTCGCGACCGCATTTTTAGCATCGATGGGCGCAAGACCGGTGAAGACACCCCCACACTGCTCATCAGCGAGGAGATGGCTAATCGGCTGTTGGAGGATACGGGACACACCGTCACCGACCTTCGTTACAAACGCGACGAGTTGGTTCAAGATGAAATCATCACCTTGCCCACAGAAAAGGTCGTCTCCTTCGCGGTGCAGGGCACGGTTCACGATAAATCGGCGGTGCGGCACGTTCTCGGTCATCTACCCGGCCGCGCGGGGAGCATCGATGGCGCGCCTGCCGCTAACGCCGCGAAGCTGGATAACCAGTTGATTGTGGTGATGGCGCAGTATGACACGCCGCCGCCCAAGCCGAACGGCGCGCCTTACCCCGCTGCCAACGACAACGCCAGCGCGGTCGCGGTGATGCTGGAGACCATTCGCGTCATGCGGGAAATGGAATACCAGCCCTTCCGTAGTTTCCTCTTCGTGGCTTACAGCGGTGAGGGGCTAGAAGGGGGCTTAGATATGTCACACCCCGACGCGTCGGAGTTCCTCAAAGCCAAGTACGGTTTCTCTTCGGCGTACGAGATTGAAGCGGTGGTGCGGCTGCGCGGTTTGGGCGCGGGCGGGGGTGACGATTTGGTTATCTCCGCGAGCGGCAGCACGCGCCTGGCTGACCTCTTTGAGGAGGCGGCGCGCGTGATGGGGGTGAAGACACAGCGCGGCGGGGAGATGATGGACATCAGCATTGTGTTCGAGGATAAGGATATGCAGGAGGGGGGGCAAGAGGCGCCCAACGTCGGTTTGAGATGGGAAGGTTGGGAGGCGACCTCGCGGTTGCCGACCGATACGTTAGATACTATCGCGGAGGATAAGCTGGAAAGCTCGGGACGCGCGTTGACGCTGGCGCTGATGATTTTGGGGCGCGAGACGGAGTATTAGGGTAGAGATTGGGAAATTAACCACAGAGGCGCGGAGAGCACGGGGGGTGAGTTCCTCGGTGTGCTTCGCGTCTCTGTTTTTTGTTGGTTCTAGTCACTCGATTGTCAAACGAGGCTCTAATCCCCAAAAGACCCGCGTAATGTTAAATTCTCCCTAAACACACTGCGCGGGACATTCTTGAAGTGTAAAGCGTGCTTTGCACTCCGCTACTATCGCGCTTTTCATATTAGACTTGTTCCCAAATAAGATTTTGGACGGGAAAGTAATTATGGGTCAACGCAGATTCGTGGGGTAAATTATCGTAAACCGCGCTACTACGCG
>CAZSIG010000222.1:4836-6530 GCA_964606195.1 uncultured Anaerolineales bacterium | reverse complement strand
AGCATCTCGTTTGCACTATAATTGCTACTTGCTGATTAGCGGGCATAAAATTAGCGGGGAAACGAGACCCTTCGCTGCGCTCAGGGTGACATATAATGCACACTGCGCGACTTTGAGAAAGCCCTATAATGAGCGCGGAGCAGAGACTTCGGAAGTCTGGAACTTGCATAAGTCCTATATTATTAAACCGCGAACACGATTATGACTACAGGCGCCGCTTCGATAAAATACGAAGACTATACCCGTTTTAGCCGGCTCGTACGCGAGCGTTTTGGATTGCATTTTCCCGAAAGTCGCCGCGAAGAACTGGAATGGGGCTTGCAGCGCGCCTTTGCCGCGTCAACTTGTGTCGATTTGGACGAATACTATCGGCTATTAACCAACGCCGATCATAATGTAGTAGAACTCGATCGCTTGGTCAATGCCCTCACCGTTTGCGAGACGCACTTTTTTCGCGACGCGGGACAGTTCGATGCTCTATACAATCACATCTTCCCCGAAATTATCGAGCGCAGACGTGCCATGCGTACTATGCGTATCTGGAGCGCGGGATGCGCCACCGGCGCGGAGCCTTATTCCATCGCGATCATGTTGTGCGAACTGCTGCCCGACATTGACGATTGGACTATCACCATCTTGGGCACCGATGTCAATACGGAGGCACTAGACCGCGCCCGTAAAGGGATTTACAACGACTGGGCTTTTCGTGAGGAGCGCGCCAAAGCCTGGCGCCCGCGCTACTTCAGAACTTTCAATAAAGGGCAACGCCACGAACTGATTCCCGAAGTGCGCCGTATGGTCAAGTTCGCGCGCCTCAACCTCGCGAATAATTGCTACCCGGCTTATGAGAGTAATACCGTGTTCATGGATTTGATCATTTGCCGCAATGTGACCATCTACCTCGCGCCGGTCGTAACTTCTCAAGTTGTGGAGCGATTCTACAACGCGTTGGTCGATGGAGGCTGGCTGGTAGTAGGGCACGCCGAGCCATCGTTGCTCACGTACCGCCGCTTTCAGACGCGCAATTTCCCTCATGCAATTTTGTATCAACGTACTGGACAGCCGACCGCGCTATCTCAGGATTGGGATTGGCTGAGTCAGGCACCGAAAGATACTGCCCAGCCGCTCCCACCGCCGCCCGAAGTGCCCGCGCCGCCAATTACACCCCCGATAACTCAACTGCCAGAACCGCCCCCCGCGTCGCCCGCTCCACAAGAAGCGGAGCCCCGCGCGGCAGAGAGTATTGACACGCTGGAACAAGCACGCGACCTGTTGGATTACGGACATTCGGTACACGCGCGGGATTTACTGCTGCGCTTGATTCAAAATGGCGAGAGACGGTCGCTTGTGCATACGCTGCTGGGTAAGGCGTACGCCAATCTGGGATCGTGGCAAGAGGCGGAGCGTTGGTGCCGCCGCGCCATTCGCACGAATAGACTAGACGCGGAAGCCTATTACACTCTGGCGTTGGTGCTTCAACATCAAGGTGAGTTGGACGCGGCGATCAACGCGACGAAGAAGGTGCTTTACATCGAGCGTAACAATCTGTTGGCACACTTCGGGCTGGCGAACCTATACCGCGATAATGGGCAACTGTCTCAGGCGCGCAAATCGTTGGCTAATGCGCGGCGGCTGTTGGAAGAACGTAATGCGGAAGAGTTGATCCCCGGTTCCGGCGGCGTAACCGTCGGGCG
>CAZSIG010000222.1:0-4736 GCA_964606195.1 uncultured Anaerolineales bacterium | reverse complement strand
AAATTATGGCAACAGTTAAAGATGAAAAATTAGTTGAAGCACAAAGTTTCGCGCGGCGTACTCAATTCGCCCTGATAGTCTCCATCTACGTGGCGATAGCTGGAACCATCCTCGCGGTGGCGGCGGCAATTATTTGGTTATTCTTTCGCCAATTCGCGCAATTACTCGCGATGTCCGGTATCCTTGCGCTATTGGCTATGGGAGGCGCGCTCTATTACTTCTTCTACCAGCGCGGTCGAGCACAGATTGGCATTTACATCATTCTCCCCACATATCTGCTGGTGTGTCTGACCTGCTTCTACGTATTGCCTGAGATGGGATTATCCATCGTCGTCGGCTATCTCATCACTATCATCATGGGATATCTGCTTCTTGGAGATACGCGGGGACATATCATCGTCGCGGCGTGTATATTGGCTCTCGCGGTTGATGTAGTGTTGGTGAACAGTTGGGATTCTGGCTGGTTTATCCCCTTAGATGATACCATCAAATTCATCATCAGCGCGGTGTTTAGCCCCATCGCGCTGTTAGCTGGCGCATTGGTTATCCGCTCAATTGTAGTGGGACAAGAGAAGTTCTTTTGGCAATCGCGATTGGCTAATTTGGATATAGAGAGACGCGCATCAGATGAGCAGAAACAACGCGAATATTTAGAGGAGATGGTACAAAAATATGTGGAATATGTGACTACAGTAGGACAGGGAAATCTATCGATGCACCTATCCTTGAAAGAGCTAGAGCGCGACGCGGCGGATCCAATGGTCATTTTGGGTCATAATCTCAACGCGGCGACGGCTAACCTGCGGCGAATGATCGTCCAAATTCGCGACGCCTCTAACAGCCTGAGTTCCGCGACGGCGGAGATATTGGCGGCTACGCAACAGCAAGCCGCCGGAGCCAGGCAGCAATCGGCGGCTATCGCGCAGACTACCACTACGGTAGACGAAGTCAAAACCATCTCCGAACAATCTATCGCGCAGGTTTTAGGTGTAGCTGACATCTCGCGGCTCACGGTCGAAGTATCGCAAACCGGACAAGCGGCAGTCGAAAATACCATCGAAAGTATGAATCAAATCAGGGGACGCGTGGAGAGGATTGGGGAGAATACACAACTCCTTATGAAAAAAGCGCAGCAAATTGGGGAAATCATCGCCTCAGTCGATGACATCGCCGCGCAGTCCAAGATATTGGCACTAAATGCCTCGGTGGAAGCGGCGCGGGCAGGCGAACATGGCAAGGGCTTCGCGGTGGTGGCGGTCGAAGTGCGTAATCTGGCGGAACAATCGCGGCAAGCCACCGTCCAAATCAATGATATTCTGACCGAAATACAGAAGGCAATCGATGCCACTGTGACCGCGACCGGAGAGGGCGCGCGCGTGGCAGATGAGGGGGTGCAGCTCGCGGCGCAGACTCAAGAGGTGATCGAACAACTCTCCGCCACGATAGAAGATTCCGCGCAATCTGCCGAAGAAGTATTGGCGAGCGAACGGCAGCAGGCTTCTGGAGTGGAACAGATCGCACAGGCGATGCAGAGTATAAATCAGGCAATGGCGCAAAGCCTGGCAAGCACAAAGCAGGTGGAAAAGACCGCGCAAGAGTTGAACGAGTTGGCGCGTAACTTGACCACAGTTGTAGCGCAGTATCAGTTCGCGGGAGAAGAGGAAATTAACCACTAACGCGGTCAACGCAAGCGTACCCTTTACGCCTCTTGCTGTCTAACTGTCATGTTCGGGCTACGATGAGCGCACTTTAATTGCGCTCTAAGCCCCCGTCGCGGGGGCGGCGGCGGCAAAAGCAGCGCTCAATTCTATAACGCCCCCGGGGACGGGGGCTGAGAGCCAGGTAGGGCGTAATTAAGTCGCTTTCATAGGATGTACATAATACCTAGACACTCAGGGCTTTACGAGTGCGGTTGAGCGACAATGAGCGCGTATGATAACTATTGGTGTTTTTATTTGTTAAGTGCAATTCGTGAAATTAGTGGCAAGAAATCAGCCCTTTGTTCAATCGACCACGCGAGTTGCCCCAGATTCATGCGAACAAAAAGCTTAAATCTTGAAAATCCGCGTCCTATTTCAAGGATGGAGGTATCAGAAACATGATAGCGACGACAACCGAGACGAAGAAACTATTAGCAGATAAAGTATGGGCGCGGCGCGCGGAGTTCGCGTTAAAACTTAGCGTGCCATTAGCGGTAATCGACCTGATTATGGCGGTATCGATGGCGGTCGCGTGGTTGTTCTTTCGCCAATATACCCAGCTATTAGGCTTCGGCATTGTGCTCTTGATACTGACCGTAGGCGCCGGCTTGTATCCCCTTTTCCACTGGCGCGGGCAAGTGAGACTAGGTATCTATCTCTTGCTCATCTCGTTTCTGATAGTAGTCGGCTCTTCCGCGCTGTTGGTGCCGCCAGTCATCCCCGCCACTGCCATAGGTTATGTAGTCATTTCCATTTTGAGCTATCTACTTCTGGGGAACAAGGATAGCCGCTGGGTCATCGGCATCTCCCTGATAGCCTTTCTCGCGAATTTAGTTTTATCGAAGACGCTTGCCCCCGCGTGGTTCCCCGCGCTGAGTGAAACGGTGGTCGTAATCGCTAGTACCGTGATGGGAATGCTCGCGCTATTAACCGCGATAATCGTCGCGCGGCTGATCACGTTGGAACAGGAAGAATACTTTCGCCAATCGCAGTTGGCTAATCTGGAAATTGAGAAGCGCGCGACCGCCGAACAAGAGCACCGCGAGGGGTTAGAACGCGCCAACCGAGAGATTGAAAAACGCGTAGCGGCGGAACGAGAACACCGCGAACACCTACAGGACATCTTGCGCCAGGTTCGCGACGCGGCTACCAGCTTGAACGCCGCGGTCACTGAGATTCTAGCTGCGACGACACAGCAATCGGCGAATACACAGGAGCAATCGGCGGCCATCTCAGAGACGAGTACCACCGTAAATGAGGTCAAAACCATTTCGGAACACTCCATCGAGCGCATGGAAGAGGTGGTAGATACTTCACAACATACGGTCGAGGTTTCGCGCAGCGGGCAACAGGCGGTGGCGGATACGATTGCGAGTATGGAACAGATAAAAGAGCGCGTCGAGGGCATCGCGGAGAATATTCTGGCGCTCTCCGGACAGGCGCGTCAGATCAGCGACATCATCGCGACTGTCAATAGCATCGCGACACAGTCCAAAGTGTTGGCGCTGAACGCGTCGGTGGAAGCGGCGCGGGCGGGCGAACATGGCAAGGGGTTCGCGGTAGTGGCGGTCGAGGTGCGTAATCTCGCGGAAGAGTCGCGCGCGGCAACGGCGCAGGTCAGAAAAATCCTGTCAGAGGTGCAAAATGGCATCAACGCGACGGTCATGGCAACGGAGGAGGGCACTAAAGTGGTCGAACAAGGAGGACTGCTGATAACGCAAACGCAGAGCGTGATCGAACAATTATCCACGGTGATCGACGAGATGGCGCAAGCCGCGACGCAAGTGATGAGCGGCGGGCGGCAGCAGATGACGGGCATCGAGCAGATTTCGATGGCTATGCGCGAGATAGATCAGACCACCGCGCAGAGCATGACGAGCACACAGCAGACGGAGAAGACGGCGCGAGATTTGAACGAACTGGCGCGGAATTTGATGGAGGTCGTCGAGCAGTATCAATGATTCTAGCTATTCGACGCTTTTGAAGAATGGAACGCAGATTTTCCTGATTTAACTGATTTACGCTGATTTTTATGTTTTTGGTTAATCCAAGATTTACGTAAAACCGCACTATAACTCACCGCAGAGAACGCCGAGGACGCGGAGAAAAGCAAGAAGAAGAGATTTTCACGTTCATAGATGCTCATCAACATTCATTAAAAGTCGTTTGCGCTATGCAAATAGAACGCTACCTTCAAGCCTCAGCGCTCTCCGCGTGCTCGGCGGTAAAATTATTCTGAATTTGTGTAAGTCCTATAATCAAAATCGCGGTACATGCCCCTAAATCTGCGAAAATCAAGCCAATCTGCGTTATCTGCGTTCGATTAATGGCGCGGTCAAATACGCGGCAAAAACCTCCCGCAGGTTTGATTTTCTTGCCGAAATATGTCGCTCTATAATCATAACCGCGCTGGAGCAAGGCTACTTCGTTCGAACCTGCGGGAGGTTGTCTGACTTTAAGAAAGCTCTAATAGACAACGGAGGTGGAGATATAAATGGGTACGATAACGGCTGAAGAGGAAAAAATAATCGCGGAGCAGAGTCTCGAACGAAGAGCACAATTCGCCTTAACCTTAACCAAATACGTAACGATGGCGGGCGTCTCTATGGCTATCACGCTTGGTGGCGCGTGGCTGGTTTTTCGGCAATACACGCAATTGCTGATCCTCGCGGTTATCATAGTTCCGATGACTATCAGCGCGGGATTATTTCCGGCGTTTCATCGGCGCGGGCAGACCAAACTTGGCTTTTACGTCTTCCTCTTGGCATTCTTTGTACCGACCTCTACCGTCGCGTTGCTGTTGCGAGAGGCGATGATGTCCGCACCGGTTGGGCTGGTTACAGTGGTTATCGTAGGTAACCTGCTCTTGGGCGACAAAGACAGCCGTTGGCTGACGATACTTTGTATTCTCGCGTTCATTGTCGACGTCGTGTTGGTGAGCACCGTAGCGCGTAATTGGTTCGTACCGCTGGCAGAGGTGTCGGGCGTGATCATCGGCGCGGTCTTCTGCGCGATGGCGATGATTTCTACGGTGCT
>CAZSIG010000221.1:5004-6573 GCA_964606195.1 uncultured Anaerolineales bacterium | reverse complement strand
CGCCACCTTCACCGAAATCGATGATAAATTAGAGTTGGCGCGCAGCCTCTACGCACTGAGCGAATTATCCAGCATAGGGGAAAGCGAAAAAGAGACCGCGCGGCAACGCGCTATCGCGCTGTTCAAAGAAACCGGCGCGACCGAAGAATTAGAGAAGCTAATGCGTGAGGCGTGAAACCTATTCGCTCACTGCTTACATTTTTCACGTTTCACGTTTCACGTTTCACGTCTTCACGGTTAAAGGGCGAATGTCATTAATTCTGGATAATCAAACGATAGACTTTATCAGCAACAGCGTAAAGCAAACCCAACGACTGGGAACGCGTCTAGGAGAACTGGTGCGCGGCGGCGAGGTGATATGCCTTGAGGGCGAGCTTGGTACCGGCAAGACCGCCTTCACGCAAGGTATCGCGCAAGGTTTGGACATCACCGAAATAATCACCAGCCCTACCTTTACGCTGCTAAATGAATATCGCGCCGTGCCAGACAGACCTCCTCTGTATCACATTGACCTATACCGCGTGGATAGCGCAGCCGCGGCGCACAGCTTCGGCTTCGAAGATTACTTGTACGGCGACGGGGTTTGTGTAATCGAATGGGCGGAGAAGCTGCCCGAACTGCTGCCGCCGACGCGATTATGGCTTAACCTGCGCCACGTCAGTGAGACCAAGCGCGGCTTGCTCATCACCGCGGCGGGCGAATACTACCTCGAACTGCTCAATGAGTTCAAAAGAGTAGCTTTCGGAATAGAGTAAAATGTTACTAGCTATTGATACCGCGACGAGAACAATTAGTATAGCCTTGTACGACGGCGTACAAATATGGGCGGAGCAAACCTGGCAGAGCCACCGCCAGCATACCGTCGAGTTGATGCCCAACATAACGCGCCAGATGGCTCTGTGCCACATTTCATCATCTGACCTGTCCGGCATCGCGGTATCCATTGGACCCGGCTCATTCAGCGGAATGCGCGTCGGTTTGGCGACCGCGAAGGCGTTCTGCTACGCGAAAGATATTCCACTAGTGGGTATATCATCGTTAGAAGTCGCCGCGTATCCCCATGCTTACCGCCGCATTCCCATCTGCGCGGTGGCGCGCGCCGGGCGCAAACGATTTTGCATCGCGCTTTACAGGCTATATCGCGGCAACTGGAAACGCTTGGACGATTTTCAGTTGGTGAATCAAGAAGATTTAATTGCCGCGCTACCCAGACGCGCTTTCATTTGTGGCGAAATCACCCCAGAATTGGCGGACTCGCTCACGCGCAAGCTGGGTGATAAGATAACCATCGCCTCGCCCGCGCAGACCATACGGCGCGCGGGATACCTAGCAGAACTAGGATGGGAACGCCTATCCGCCGACGACACCGACGAACTCGCGAGTTTGGAACCGATATACCTGTCGTGAAACGTGAAACGTGATGCGTGATGCACACAAAGTACCGCGCAGGACTGGCAAGTTTTGATCGCGAATGATCGTAAACGCCCAATACGGTTGGGCTACTCTACCCGCTGGCTGCGTAAGATACCGCGTAATCCAATTTCACGTTTCAAAATGAACCATGTCCAC
>CAZSIG010000221.1:3371-4904 GCA_964606195.1 uncultured Anaerolineales bacterium | reverse complement strand
ATCAGACCGCTGCTCGATGTCAGTCGCGCGGAGATTGAAGAATATTGCGCGGCGCACGGTTTGCAACCGCGCTTCGACTTGTCCAACTTAGACACGACGATTTATCGCAACCGCCTGCGCCATGAGCTAATTCCGTATTTAGAGGAGTATAACCCTAATATTCGACAGGTCGTTCACCGCGCCGCGCAGATAATCAGGGATGACTATGATTTTCTACGTCGCGCGAGTGTGCGGGCATGGACAGAGACGGTCACGCAGGAGACGGCAGCGCGTATAACATTCGATTTAGAGAGATGGCGCGGTCTGCACATTAGCCTGCAACGCTCACTGCTGCGCGAGGCGATTCGGCGGCTGCGGCACAGCCTGCGCGACATAAATTGGATACACATCGAGAACGCGCTGTGGGGCTTGCGAGAGGGCGAAGTCGATACTGAAATCACCCTGCCGCGCGGTCTGAAACTGTTTCGAGATTACGCGAGTTTTGCCGTAGGTGAGACACCGCCGGAGCGAGATGTGCCATTGCTTCACACTAATAAGATAGAGTTATCTATACCGAGCGCGGTCGATTTGCCCAGCAGCGATTGGCAAATTCGCGCCGCGTTGTTGCCGAAAAGCGAACTCCCCGCGAATTGGGCGAATAACTCCAATAAGTGGCAAGCATTTCTGAACAGCGACTACGTAGGAGACAGATTAATTTTGCGCCACCGCCAGCCCGGCGAGCGGTTTCAACCACTGGGACTAAACGGGCATACTCAACAGCTACGCGACGCGATGAACAACGCGAGAATTCCCCGCGAACTGCGCGACCTATGGATTGTCGTTGCGCGATCGACAGGCGAAGTCGTATGGCTCGCGCGCGCGCGCGTAGACGAACGGGCTAAAGTTCGTCCCGAAACCGCGCGGGTAGTTTGGTTGAAATTTTGTAAACTGAAAGCTCATATATGAAATCCCCTCAAATAATCACTACCACTGAACAACTCGAACACTTAGCCGTGCATCTGGTACAATGTTCCGTCATTGGCGTGGATACCGAATCGGACAGCGCGTTCGCGTATTACGAAAAGGTTTGTCTCGTCCAACTCTCCACAGCAGACGCGGATTATATCATCGACTCATTGGCGATAGCTGACCTCGCGCCTCTGGGAGCAATTTTCGCCGCTGACAACGTGGAGAAAATCTTTCACGATGGGCACTATGATTTGATGTGCCTGAAACGCGATTATGATTTTGAATTTGCCAATCTATTTGATACGATGTGGGGGGGGCGCGTTTTGGGCTGGCGATACGAAGGACTGAGCAACTTATTGCAAGAGCACTTCGCGGTGAAAACCGATAAACGTTACCAACGCTACAACTGGGGCAAGCGTCCGTTGGCACCCAAAGCTGTACATTACGCGCAGTTGGATACACACTATTTGATACCGTTGCGCGATATGCAGAAACGGGAATTGGAGGCGCGCGGGAAGATGGCAGAGGCACAGGAGATATTCGCGGAAGTGGCGGCGACTCTCGCCAGTGAACACCGAGACTACA
>CAZSIG010000221.1:0-3271 GCA_964606195.1 uncultured Anaerolineales bacterium | reverse complement strand
CAGGAGATATTCGCGGAAGTGGCGGCGACTCTCGCCAGTGAACACCGAGACTACAGAGACGCGGCGGGGTGGCAGATAAGCGGTACTCGTAACATGAAACCCAGGTCGCGGGCGATTTTGCATCATTTGGTGTGCTGGCGCGAGCGGGAAGCGGCGCGCCGCGACCGTCCGCCGTTTATGATTTTCAATAATAGGACCTTGATAAAAATTGCCAAACGCGCCCCTTCCAAACTTCAGGAGCTAGAGTGCATACGCGGCATCAAAGAGTATCACTTGCGACGCTATGGCGGCGCCCTGTTGCGTGCTGTAAAGCGCGGCTTAAATGGACGCGCGCCGAAGCCACCTAGAGAAAGAAAGTCCAGCCGCGAGACGCGCAGTCGCTATCAGCGGCTGGTGGCATGGCGCAAAGATATGGCACGGCGGCGCGGGGTCCATTCGACGGTGGTGATGTCCAAAGATACGTTATGGACTATCGCCAAGCGCAAACCGCGCACGCGCGAGCAGTTAGGTGAGATTACAGGAATAGGTGAGTGGCGGCTGCAAAAATATGGCGCGGAGATTTTGGAAGTGGTGCGTGAAACGTGAAGACGTGATGCGTAAAACGTAACGTGTGACGCGTAATGCTTCACATCTTCATAATCTTTACGTTTCACGTTTCACGTTTTATTCTAGGAGGTGAATTATGGAGAAACCGACAAGAGACGAAAGAATTATGGCGGCGCTGGCGCATGGCTCAATCATCGTCAGCGGACTAGGGATAGTAGTAGGCGCGATTATTTGGCTGCAACAGCGTGAGAAATCAGAGTTCGCGGCGCGGCAAGCGTTACAAGCGGTCTTGTATCAATTCGCCACGCTAGTACTCTCGTTCGTGGGTTGGGGCTGTTGGGGCTGTTTCTACGCGCTGACCTTTATCCCGCTCATCACTGAGGCAGAGAAATACGCCGACGCGCCCCCGCCGATTTTCTGGGTAGGACTATTCTCGATGTTCCTCCCGATGATCCTGATGGCGTTGATGTCGTTGTACGGCATAATCGGCGCGGTTTTGGTATTGACGGGACGCGATTTCGAGTACCTGATTTTGGGGCGAATGACCAAGAATTACATGGAAAAAGCGTAGTAACTTTGTTTGCCACTAATTTCACTAATTGACGCGAATTATGTGCGCTTTACGCGACAAATCTAATTTCCCAAACTTCGTGCCCTCTGCGTTCTCCGTGGTAAAAAAATCTGTCTTAGATTGCGCAAGTTACATTTGAAAGATGAACGAAAACCGCGAGGCTGTGACGAGTATGGAGAGGTCGCTGGCGGCGTTCGCGCACGCGGCGGGGATGATGCTCGGTCCCAGCGTGCTTATCAGCGCGACTATCTGGCTAATACACCGTCGCAAGTCGCGGTTCGTGGCATATCACGCGCTGCAAGCGTTGGCGTACCAAATCGCGTCCTTGCTGTTCATATTCACCGCGTGCGGATGTCGGAGCGGCTTTGATGTGGTCACATTTTTTATCTTCACCATCGCGGCGGAGCAGGAAACCCCGGTGCCGCCGTTGATTTCGTGGCTGGCCATCGGTCTCGCGCTCGCTTTTTTGGGCGTGATTATGGCATGTGTATTTTACGCCGCGATTGCAGCAACTCTGGTGCGCCGGGGGCATGATTTTCAGTACCCGATTTTGGGACGAATGATTGAACAGCACGAGTTATAGGGCGTAATCCCTATTGCGCCAATTTATCTACAAAATGGAGAGGATAAAACGATGGAACTTACTACCAAAATTACCGAAGTTACGGTCTATACCGACCGCGCCCGCGTGACGCGGCGCGGCACGGCGGAATTGGAAAGGGGCGAATATCGGCTGCAAATCTCGCCGTTGCCGTTATGTCTCGTGCCTCAATCGGTGCGCGTGGCAGGAAAGGGCACGGCGGAGGCGCGCCTGCTCGGCGTCGACACCGCGCGCGAATTTTACACCGAAACTCCCGCCACCGATACCGCGGAGCTAATCGAGCGAATTCAAGAGTTAAAAGACCGCGACAAGGTCTTGACGGATGAGGAAGCAGCGGTAAACGCACAAATGCAGCTTCTAAACACCCTGGCGGAGGCGGGGGGACAAAATCTGCCCAAAGGTATCGCGTTCGGGAAGGCGAATGTTGCCGATGTGCGGGAGATGGCAGAATATTTGACCGCGCAGTATGCTACCGCGCAGGAACGGGCGCGCGATATTGCCATAAAACGGCGCGATTTGCACAAAGAACTCAAAAAGTTACAACGGGAGTTGGAACAGCGCAAATCGACGCGGGGTGAGGAACGATATGTCGCGTACGTGGATTTGGAGATATTGAGCGTGGGCGAACTGTCGCTGGAACTGACTTATCTAGTGAATTACGCTTACTGGACGCCGCTTTATGATGTACGCTTGGACGAGACTGCCGCGGAGCATAACGTGGAAGTGACGTATATGGGACAGGTGGCGCAGGAGACGGGCGAGGATTGGGAGAGTGCGCAGCTAACTCTCTCGACGGCGCGCCCCGCGTTGTCCACCACGTTGCCGGAATTGTCGCCCTGGTATCTCGATATCTACGCGCCACCCCCGCCGCCCGCGCCAATGAGTAAAGCCAGGCGCGCAGCCGCGCCGATGGCGGCAATGATGATGGATGTTGAGGAGAGTATAGCTGACGAGTTTATGGAGTTCGAGAAGGCGCCCGCAGAGCCGCGCAAAGAGGTGGCAGCTCAAGCCGCCACCGCGCAGGTGGAGCAGAGCGGCGCGGCGGTGACTTTCAAAGTAGCCAAACCGGTCACGATTCCCAGCGATGGCTCACCGCATAAAACGACGGTCGCGATATTGCCGCTCTTCGCGAAGCTCGATTACCTCACGGTGCCCAAAATGGCGGACGCGGTGTATCGGCGGGCGACGATTGAGAATGACACTGAGTTCGTTTTTCTACCCGGTTCGGTGAATATTTTCCACGCGGGCGAGTACGTCGGTTCGACTGAATTGAAGAACATCGCGCCGAACGAGGAGTTCGAGATTATGCTCGGCGCGGATGACCGCGTGAAGGTGAAACGCGAGTTGGTCAGCCACGAGGTGGATAAGCGCGGTTTCATGGGCATGGGGGACAAGCGCAGACTTCAATATGAGTACGAGATAAAAGTACATAACCTGCGCGATACGGAGGAAAAGATCATTGTGTGGGACCAAATTCCTCATTCACAGCACGAGGACATCAAGGTGGAGTTGGAGACCGCGGAACCGCCTCCCGTTGAGAAAACGGAATTGGG
>CAZSIG010000220.1:0-6595 GCA_964606195.1 uncultured Anaerolineales bacterium | reverse complement strand
CCTCAGAATGACATTTCTAAAGTGCCGCGGTTACGAAATCTCGTTGTAATGCTAGTTACCTGACACTTTTGCCGCGCGGGTAGATTTTTAATCACGAATACCTCGAATTTACGAATATCACGAATATTTTTTCATAGCATTCGGGCATTGGCGACATTCGTGATAAACAAGCTGTCGGGTAGCTAGAAAGTTTACTTGAGATCGCGAATTAAACAAGTAGTGTGGGCATAAAGCCTGCGTCTACACCATTGCCGCGCCTTTTAGGGGAAAGCTGGGGATGTATTTGTTACTTTGGCAACTAAACACGCGCGATGGCGCGGTATTCATCGCCCTAGTTTGACAAGAATATTACAATTTTGCCCGAATTATTGCTAAAATACGAAACTCGTGATATAATACGGACGCGTGGGAATAGGTCATTGTTGAAATAAAAGTAGAAGGGAAGAGGAGAGGCTTTAATGAAATGGGAAGGTTACACATTAGTAAGGTAAAACCTAAAACCGCTAAAGTTTTAGCCAATACAGACCTATGGGATGATGGTTATCACGATAACATCAAGCGAGCAGCACAGGTTCTGCGCAACAAGTACCCGCGCCGCGATTGGTTGTATGTGACCCAGAATGACCAGGGCATGACGATGTGGTCTGGTGTGCGAGACAGCAATATCGCGATGGTCAGTCAAGATGGCCGAATTCAACTACGAGAGAGACATTGAGCGTGAGACAACCGCGACACTTGATGTTTTGACGGGAGAATGACTGGGATATCTTAAAGATAGCCCACGCAATGATTAGGTGACTTTCCTATCCAATCTACTAAATTCTAACTTAATTTCGCATTATCGGTAACACGGTAAACAATTCATAGAACAGGCAAGAATGATAGAGAGCGGCATAAAATCACAGCGAGTGATTTGAAGCGGCTCTTTGTATTTATTATAGGACTTACGCAAATTCAGTATAATTTCACCTAGCTACCCGACAGTTTGCCATACCAAGTTGTTGAAGCCCCGAATAGAACGCGGATAACGCAGATTTCTCTGATTTTCGCTGATTTTTGTTTTATAGGGCGAAGCAATTAAAGAGATAATCCGCGTTAATCCGTTAAATCAGGAAAATCCGCGTTCCATTCTTCAAAAGTGTCAGGTAGCTAGTAATTTCACTGCAAGGGGCGCGGAGGGCACTGCTTCAGTTGAGTTAGATAGGGTCTCTGGGATTTTGCAGGGTGTGCGAATGAAGTGGCCTGTAGGGCGGCTTTCCATAGCCGCCGTTCAAGGTAACTACGGATACGGCAGGTAAGAAACCTGCCCTACCATGCAAACTCCCAAAGAGCCGCTAGATATAGGTCACGAATAACCGAATTACGCGAATTTTCTTTCTTTTTTATTCGGGCTATGCGCAAATTCGTGACATTCGTGATTAAACCGCGCCGAGTTCGGCTAATCAATCGGTCAATAAAAATGATTTACTGGAGTTTATTCTTTTTGTCCGCCGCGACACTAATATTCGAAATCGCCCTGACGCGCGTCTTCGCCGTCGCGCAGGGCTACCACTTCGCCTTTATGACCGTGAGCCTCGCGCTGTTAGGCAGCGCGGCGAGCGGCTCTTTTTTATCGTTGATGCAGGGACGCGCCCGCGCCCACCTCCATCGCTGGCTCACCACCACCGCCGCGCTATCTTGGTTCACCATCATCGGCGGCTACCTCGTGGCGAATTACCTTCCCTTTGACATGTACCGCGTTGCGTGGGAGCGTAGTCAACTACTCTATCTCGCCCTTTACTATCTTGCCCTCGCCGCGCCCTTCTTTTTCATGGGCTTGGGCGTCAGCTTGCTGCTCACCACTCAAGCGCGCCGCGTCAATCTCGTCTACTTCGTCAACCTCGCGGGTTCGGCGGCGGGCTGCATATTGGTGCTGGCGTTCCTGCCCCTATTCGGCGGCGCGGGCACGATTTTATGCGCCGCGCTCTTTGCTGCTCTAGCTGTCATCCTCTTCTCCTCCACCGCGCCGCGTCGCGCTTTTGCAATCTCTACACTTCTAATTTCTATATTGCTAATTACCCTTCGCCCCGCGTTTTTGGAGATTCGCATGTCGCCCTACAAAAGCCTCAGCAATCTGCTGCGCTATCCTGACGCGCGTTTGCTCTCTACGCGTTGGAATGCCTTCTCTCGCGTTGATGTGATTCGTAGCAGCAGCATCCGCTCCGCGCCGGGATTGAGTCTTGCCTCGCCTCAGCAACCGCCGTTTCAATTGGGCGTGACGATAGATGGCGACGATTTATCGCCCATCACCGGGCGCGAGAAGTTGGACTTCCTTGACTATCTGCCGACCGCGCTGGCGTACCAACTTGTGTCCCGACCGCGCGCCTTAGTCATCAATCCTCGCGGCGGACTAGATGTATTAGCCGCACTGCACCATAACGCGGCGGAGATTACCGTCGTCGAAGATAATCGCCTCGTCGCCCGCGCCGTCGAAACCTATGGTGACGACCTGTACGCCGATGAGCGCGTGCGCGTCGTCCACGAAAGCCCGCGCACTTATGCGCGCCGCGTGCTGGCATTCGCCGACAGCGCAATGGGGATTGCGCCCTGGAGAAGTGGAACTGAGAACGCGATGAGAACTGCGCTCCAAACGGTAGAGCCTTTTGAAATTGTGCAACTTTCGCTCTCCGAATCGTTCAAGCCGACGACGCTCGGCGCGTACAGTTTGGGCGAAGATTATCGGTACACCGTCGAGGCGTTTCGCGATTTCTATCGTCTGCTCGCGCCGAACGGCTATCTGGTCATCTCGCGTTGGCTGCAACAGCCCCCCGCGGAGGAGACGCGCGCTCTGGCGACTGTCATCACCGCGTTAGATAAGTTGGGCGCGGAGCCGCGCGACCAAATCATCGCGCTACGCAGCTTTCAGACGATGGTAATTCTAGTTAAAAATGGTATAATCACTCCCGCCGATGTCGCCGCGCTGCGTGAGTTTTGCGCGACGCGGCAGTTCGATCTGGTTTATTACTCCGGCATCGCGCCCGACGAGGTGAATCGTCGTTTCGTTCTGGAGCAGCCGTATTACTACGACGCGGCGCGGTCGCTGCTATCACCCACATTGCGAGAACGCTTCTATAAGCGTAGCATCTATGACCTGCGCCCCGCGACCGATGATCATCCCTTTTTCTTTCACTTCTTTAAATGGCGACAAACGCCGCGTATCCTGCGCGATTTCGGCAAGACGTGGCAGCCGTTCGGCGGAAGCGGCTACTTGATACTCGTTGCTCTGCTCATCATCGCGCTGTTGGCAGCGGCGGTGTTCATCTTACTGCCGCTGCGTTGGCTACAACGAAGAACTAATTACACGACCGGTAAAGAATCTGTGTTGCTTTACTTCTTCGCGTTGGGCATCGGCTATCTATTCATCGAAATTCCATTGATGCAGCGGTTCATCCTCTTTCTCGGACAGCCGACTTATTCCTTCGCGGTCGTGTTGGGCGCGATTTTGTTATTCTCCGGTATCGGCAGTCTGCTATCACCGCGCTTTCCGCTACGCGTTATATTGGTCATTCTAATCGGCGTGGTAGTGCTTTATCCTCTGCTGCTGCCGAAAGTCTTCAATATGTTTTTGGGCAACAGTTTCCCCGTTCGTTTCCTCGTGACGCTCATCCTGCTCGCGCCATTGGGCACGCTGATGGGAATGCCGTTTCCTCATGGCATCACGCGCGTGAATCACAATGCCCCAGACCTGGTTCCGTGGGTCTGGGGCATTAACGGCGCGGCGTCGGTCATCAGCTCGATTCTGGCGACGATGCTCGCGGTCTCGTTCAGTTTTTCCGTTGTGCTAATTCTCGGCGGCGTGGCTTACGCGGTGGCTTACGTGAATTCGGATATCCATTGAAAGCTAAAAGGTGCTAGAGAAAAGTAATACGATAATTTAACCACTAAGGACACCAAGAACACCAAGCTTTTTCTCTATTAATCCCTTGCTGTCTAACTGTTATGTTCGGTCTACGATGAGCGTACTTTAATTTCGCTCTAAGCCCCCGTCGCGGGGGCGGCTGAGGCCAAAGCATCGTCCTATTTCATAACGCCCCCGGGGACGGGGGCTGAGAGCTATGTAGGGCGTAATTAAGTCGCTTTCATAGGGTGTACATAATACTTAGACACTCAGGGCTATTAATATTCATACGCGGTCAAAAGAGTTCATTTATGCTCTAAAGCTGCCTTAGTGTCCTTTGTAGTAAAAATAACTAGTTTACAAAGACTTCCGAAGTCTTCAAGACTTCGGAAGTCTAGTGCTTGCATAGGGCTTATACTTGTTATGGCAAAACTATCTCCAATTCAACATCATCCACGTACATCGCGCTCACCGCGCCACCTATGCCGTTGTTATAGACCGCGAAGTACAGCCGCACATCATTGCCGCGCCAGGCAGTCAGGTCGTAAGTGTGCGATGTCCATTTGCGCGTGTTCTCAATCATCGGCGGCAGTACGTCTGCCAGAGTATTGCCCGCCGTATCGCGCAGTTCCACAGTCTGCCAATCCCAAGGATAGATGTCGTTAGACCAAGGGTAGTAGTAGAACGAGAGCGTCGCGGCTTGCGCGCCGCTGGGTATATGTACATCTTGATAAATACAGGATACTCCTTGCATATCGGCGGTATAATCGTCAATCCCCAAGCGCATCGCGTATGCCCCCTGATGTCTGGGATTATTGACGGTTACGGCAGGGACGGCGCAATCGTTTTGCCAGCCGCCAGTTTCCTCGAAACCGGGGTTGATGATGTAACTATCGGGAATCGGTGTTGGCGCGGGTGTGACCGGTGTTGGTGATGGTGCAAGTGATGTTGGTGTCGGCGCGGCCGTGGTTGGTGATGGCGCGAGGGGCGTGGAAGTCGGCGTGTAGGGGGTGGGTGATGCCGATTCCCCACAGGTTTGTAATTCCACATCGTCCAGATACATGCCGGTTCGCGCCTCGTAGACATGATTTTCCACATTGAACTGCAACCTAATCGTTTGCCCGCGATAGTCCAGCAGGTCAAAACTAGGAGACTGCTGCCAGCTCTGGGCGTTAGAAGTGACTGTCCAGATACTATCCACCTCACCGAAGCCATCGCCGTGCAGAACTAGGCACTCTTGTTTATTGATGCCATACTTGTCGTTGTTGTGCGCCCAATACCAGAAGGTCAAAGTCGCGCTGGTCGCGTCGGCAGGAATGGTTAATTCCTGATAGAGATAGGAATTGTTACCAAAAGACCCGATCACCGCGCCTCTTTTGAGAATAATCGGCATGTACACTTTGTGGTCACCGGACGCCGGCACAGAGCTGACATATCGCGGCGCGACCGAGTTGGCAATAGCTGGTGCGGGATATGGCGCGGTCGAAGTGGGAGTCGGTGAGGGTACGGGGTTGGCGGGAGAGGAGGTACCTAAGTACACCGATTGATTTCCGGCGTGAAACTGCTCCACAGTGTACTGCGGAGGATAATTGCCGCTGCCCAGAACCCACGAGCCGGTATACTCAAAGCCGGAATTGGCAATAACGTTATAGCATGTCGTTCCCTGCGCGCCTGCGAGCGACGCGGGCAGTAATAAGGATAACAACATGCTCACTGCTACCGCGAACTGTAGACCCCTTTTCAAAACTTCCATCATTTTATTAACTTTTATCTCTTTCATCATTTTCCCCCTATCAGGTAACTACTTAGGTTTTGTACGTGTTTTTAAAATACTTACATCTGTTAAAGATTATAACATTGTTAGCGCGCCGCGTAAATAGGAAGAGAGTACCAGTGGGTAGAGGGAAAAAAGTACTAAAGTCAAGCAAAAAGCGGGTTTCCGGATGTTATCCAAAAACCCGCTTTGTTAATCAAGATGCGTCACGCCTTGCCCATTATCACGCTTAACGGAATAATTGCCGCAGTGAATAACTGAACCCGGGAATCACCTCTCCCCCCTCTAGATTATCATCAACCACCAACTGACGCAACGCGGTTGGTGAACGTAATTCCTCCACCAGTTGTTCGTCCGGATAAACCAGCCACATTAACCGCGTTCCCGCTGCAAAATAATCGCGAATTTTCTCCCGTATCTCCTTCTGAGATTCCGATGGCGAGACGATTTCTATCACCAAGTCGGGGGCGATAGGCCAAAATCCCTCCTCTTGTTCTGGGGGCAAGATACGTGCCTTGCTGACAAACGCGACATCAGGGGCACGTACAACGCGTTGGGGCGGCGGTTGTAATTCAAAAGCCGCCTCCGCGGAATACACTTCGCCTAAATTATGCTCTTCAGCGTATATGCTCAACGATGCTCCCAAACGCATAGCATATCTACCATGTATCGTACTCGCTGGCGTCATCATCAGCAAATCTCCTCTTACTAACTCATAGCTATTCTCGTCGTCGGCTAAAAGCCACAAATCTTCTACCGTCCAGGGCTGCCCATTGCCCGGTATTCGTATCGGCTGTGCCAACGGCGCGGCGCGTACGGTTGTGGCTATCCGTTCCATCAATGGTTTCGCGGCAGGGTGCATTTTCGTTCCTCCCTTCACTAATCCTCAATAATTCCATTTTTATTATAGCATAGATTAGCTTGTTGAGCAATGTAAAAAAGGG